>DAIRED010000118.1:0-7020 GCA_036795795.1 Thermoplasmatota archaeon
TCTGTATCTTCGCCAGCATCTCCGGCTTATCCAGCAGGTGCTTGAAGCGCGACTGGACCTTCAGGTATTCCACGACGGGCTTGCGCTTGTCCTTCGCGACCTTCTTGGTGACGTTTATCTTGCTGAAGTCGGGGCTCTCCATCTCCCAGAGGATGGTCACGCCGGTCTCGACCGCGAGCTTGGCTATCTCCATCGATTTCTCGGAGGCGATTCCCCAGCCCGGGACGCACGGCACGTGCACCTGGATGAACGACGGCCCGTTGGCAGCCAGAGCCTTCTTGACCTTCTTCTCCAGGTCCATCGGGTAGCCGATGCTCGCCGTCGCCGTGTAGGGTATGTCGTGCGCCGCCACGATGGCCGCGAGGGGCTTCTTGTTCTGCATCTTCCCCGGGATGACCGTCCCCGCCGGAGACGTCGTCGTCGATGCGCCGAACGGCGTCGAGGCTGACCGCTGGATGCCCGTGTTCATGTAAGCCTCGTTGTCGTAGCATACGTAGCATATCTTGTGTCCGCGCTCCAGCATTCCAGACAGCGCCTGGAAACCGATGTCGAACGTCCCGCCGTCGCCGGCGAAGGCGAAGATGTTGACCCCCTCGCGCTTCCCCCTGGCCTTCAGCGCCCCCTCGACGCCGGATGCGACCGCCGCTGCGTTCTCGAACGCCGCGTGTATCCACGGGACCTCCCAAGCCGATTCTGGATACCCGGTGGTCATGACCTCCAGGCATCCGGTGGCGTTGCAGACTATCGTGTTCGGGCCCGCCGTGTTCAGGACAGTGCGGACGGCCGAAGCCATGCCGCATCCAGCGCAACCCCGGTGTCCCGAAGCGAACAGCTCCTTCGTCGCCATTACAATCCCTCCGCTTCCTTAACTGCATCGACGTCCACGTTGATCCACTCCACCTGCTTCAGCGCCTTGCCCGCGTCCAGCGAGGGCTTGACCTTTCCGTATATCTGCTCGAAGTCCTTGGGCAGTATGTCCCTGCCGCCCAGACCGATGACGTAGTTAAGCAATACGGGCTTCTTCGCCATGTTGTAGAACTCGCCCGATATATCGGCGTATATCGGTCCGCTGCAGCCGTACGAGTACGCCCTCTCGACGATGGCCAGTACCTTGGCGCTCTTCACGAACTCGTAGAGCTCCTTGGTCGGGAAGGGGCGGTAGACCGTCAGCTTGACGAGGCCGACCTTGATGCCCTTGTCCCTCATCGCGTCGACGGCGGCCTTCGCCGTTCCGAACATCGAGCCAATCATCAGGATGACGACGTCCGCGTCCTCGGTCTTGTAGCCGACGACCTTCTGGTACTTGCGGCCGAAGCGCTTCTCGAAGTCCTTGAAGACCTCGTCTATCACGCCAGACGCGCGCTCGATGGCCATCTGCTGCGCCATCTTGAACTCCATGAAGTACTCGGGTGTCCCGAACGAGCCGATGGTCATCGGCCTGGCGGGGTCCAGCCAGCAATACGGGGAATCGTACTTGGGCAGGAAATCGTCCACAGTTTTCTGGTCGGGGATGTCCGCCGGCTCCATTGTGTGCGTGAGCACGAAGGAGTCCAGGCCAATCATCGACGGCAGGAGGACCTTCTTGTTCTCCGAGACCTTGAACGCGATGAGCGTCAGGTCGAGACACTCCTGGTTCGTCTGCGCGTAGAAGTGAATCCAGCCAGTGTCCCTCTCGGCCATCGTGTCCGAGTGGTCGCCCCAGATGTTGATGGGGGCGCTCAGCGCGCGGTTGGCGACCGGCATGACTATCGGCAGGCGCATCCCCGACGCGATGAAGAGCATCTCGTGCATGAGCGCGAGCCCCTGCGACGATGTCGCGGTGCAGGAGCGCACGCCAGCGGCCGAGGCGCCGATGCAGGCGCTCATCGCGCTGTGCTCGCTCTCGACCGGCATATATTCGCACTTCATCTCGCCGTTGTTGACGAACTCCGATATCTGCTCGGGGAAGAGCGTCGACGGTGTTATCGGGTACGCGGGTATGACCTCGGCCCTTGCCAGCTTCGCGGCGACGGCCGTTGCGAAATTCCCCTTAATGACTTCCTTGACCATGTTATCACTTCTCCTCAGTGTGCATCGTTATCGCCTTCTTATCGGTCTTCTCGCGCTCGGCCTTCTTGTTCTGCGGGCACTCGTAGGCGCATATCCCGCAGCCCTTGCAGTAGTCGTAGTTGATGACTATGTGCTTCTTGCCCTCCTCGACCTTCGTTATGCACGAGTCGGGGCAGTACCTGTAGCACGTCCAGCAGCCGATGCAGTTCTCCGGGTGCGTGACCGGGCGCATCGAGCGCCACGTGCCGGTGTGGTAGTTCTTCGAGCTTCCCGCGACCGGGTTTATCGCGCCGACGGTTATCTTCTTCTTCGCCATCTTCAGACCCCCTTGACCAATTCGTGCGCCTGCTGCGCGGCCTTCTTGTTCTCCTCGGACTTCACGGGCGCGTTGTCCTCGATTGCCTCGAGCAAGGCCTTCATCGAAACGTTCCCCACAATCTTCGAGAAAGCTCCCAGTATCGCCGTGTTCACGATGGGGTTCGTCTTGCTGCCGAGGCGGTTCTCGACCGCGATGGTGCTGGCGTCCACCGTGTAGACCTTGCCTACTTTCAGGTTGAACTCCTTCGGGTCCTTCTTCGAGTTGATGATTATCGGGCCGCCTGCCTTCAGGCCGCTCGTCACGTCGACGACGTCCATGAGGGTCGGGTCCAGCACGATGACCGCGTCAGGCTCGTATATCTGGCACTTCAGATCTATCGGCTTGTCGTCAATCCTCGTGAAGGCCGCCACCGGCGCCCCGCGGCGCTCGACCCCGAACATCGGGAAAGCCTGCACGTCCTTTCCTTCCTTGAAGGCCGCGACCGCCAGCACGTTGGCCGCCGTCACCGCCCCTTGTCCGCCCCTGCCGTGAAAACGTATTTCGTACATCGTATGCCTCCGTTGGGCGACCCTGCAATGGAGAAGTCTGGTTTAAAGGTTGCCACGGACCGCGGCCGCCGCCTGCGAATGATTCTGGTCGAAGCTCGCCGCGCCTCGCCCGGCCAGACGTGTTATGGCCGCAACCTCCCGAAACCCGAATTCAGTGCTTCCTGGTTCCGAGGCGCCTCCTCAGGGCGACCAGCAGGAACGCGATTGCTAGGAAGATGAACGTCCCGCTCGAGACTCCCTTGGCCAGCTCGCTTCCGGACGACCTGGTGTCCCTGACCTTAGTGGCCGCGTCTGGAGCGCCTCCCGCGTCCTCTGGCGCTATTGCTAGCGCGGACGCGCCGTCACCTGGCAGCGAGCCCTGCAACTCGTCCGGGCTTCCCGCGCGGCCGTTGACGATGACCCACTGCGAGTCGGCGTTGACGTGCACCCAGTAACCCTCGCCACGCTTGAGGACGTAAGAGTCTTCGAGAACCCGGGTCATGTACTCGGCCGAGGCGTCGAAGCCCTCGACGATGTCCGCACCCGTGTCCGCCTTCAGTTGCGCCACTGTGTAAACCCTGTCGTCGTTCGCGGGGAAGCCCACCATGTTCCAACCGGCCACCATCGAAATGCTGGTGTTGGACGGCAGCTCGCCGTAGACCGTCAGGGTCGTCGCGGCCAGCGCGTGGAGCCAGAACCCAATCCTGCAGTTGATTGAGGTGATCTCGTTGAACTGCGCCGGCCACGAGGTGTAGTACTGCTTCCACTGGTCCGCGGCGTCGGATCCGTTGTACCACATGAGCCTATCCCACTGGCCGGCAATGGAGCCGAAGACCGCCGGTATAGACGGGTCGGCCGGAACCAGCGGTGTCGAAATCAAGTTCCAGCCGATGACCAGGCCGATGTCGAAGGAGTGCGACGCCACAGTGACCGCGGCGCTGCCCGATACTGTTCCGTTCGTTGCCGTGACGGTGCCCGCGCCAGCGGCCATCTGGGCGGTAAACTGACCGTTCGGGAGGACAGTTCCTACGTCGGCGGTCCAGACGAAGAGAACGCCCGAAATCACGTTGTCGAGGGCATCGTATGCTATGGCCGTGAAGGAGAGCGTTCCTCCGGCTGCCACAATGGCCGTTCCGGGCACCACGACGATGTGGTGGATGACCGCGTTGACGACGTTGACATTGGCGATGCCCGATATTGATGCGATGGTTGCCGTGACCGTGCCGAACAAGGGCGTGGCCTGCGCAGTGAAGTATCCCGTGGAATCCACGGAACCGACGTTTGTGGTCCATGTGAATGTGAGCCCGGTTATCGGATTATTGTAGCTATCGTAACCAGTCGCAGTGAACTGCAGTGCGCCGTTCACAATCACGTTGACCGGGCTCGGAGTTACGACGATGTGATGCAGTGCCGCTGGAACGACCGTCACGCTCGCGCTTCCGAAGACAGTGCCGTTCATTGCGCGCACCCAGCCCACACCCGCGCTCATCTGCGCCGTGAAGACACCGGCCTGGGTGATTGAGCCGACGTTCGTGCTCCATGTGAGTGATGCACCAGTTATCAGGTTGTTGTAAATGTCGTATGCTGCGGTTGTGAAAGGCCAAGATGTGCCTGCAGGCACTGAGACCGGGTTCGGCACAACGATAATGTGGTCAACTGGGCCAGGAACGACAGTGACTGCGGCCGAGCCCGAAATAGTGCCGTTAGTCGCTGTGACCGTGCCAGATATCGGAGTCGTCTGCGCCGTGAGGAGGCCGGTGACGTCCACCATGCCCACGTTCGTGGTCCAGACGAAGCCAACACCCGCTATCACGTTGCTCAGAGTGTCGTAGGCCGTCGCGATGAATTGCTGCGTTCCGGCTGCAGAAACTGTCGTTGGGTCGGGTGAAAGGACGATGTGGTCGATGATTGTATCGATGATGTTGACGATCGCGACGCCCGAGATGGCCGCGCTCGTCGCCATGACCGTGCCGAATAGGGGGGTGGCCTGCGCGGTGAAGTATCCAGAGGCATCCACCGCGCCGGCGTTGGTGGTCCAAGCGAACGCGACTCCAGTTATCAGGTTGTCGTAGGCATCGTATCCTGTGGCGGTGAACTGCAGCGCGCCGCCGATTATGACGTTGACGGAGTTCGGCGTGACGGATATATGGTCCAGTAGCCCCGGAATCACGTTAACGGCGGCGCTGCCCACGACCGAACCGCTCGTCGCGCGCACCCAGCCCGATGCGGCGCTCGTTTGCGCCGCCAGGAGTCCGGTCGCATCGATGGAGCCGACGTTCGAGGTCCACGCGAATGCGGCGCCCGTTATCAGGTTGTTGTGCGTGTCGTAGGCTGCGGCAGTGAATTGCAAAGACAAGCCCGCCTCCACATCCGCAGGGTTCGGCGCCACGATGATGTAGTTCAATGGGCCGGCAATGACGGTCACGGTTGCGTTGCCACTGACATTCCCGCTCGTCGCTGTGACGTTGTAGGTGCCCACGACCGACAGGTTACCGTTGAAATGCCAGGTGAACGAAATCCCCAGCAACACATTGTTGTAAGCGTCATATGCCGTCGCTATGAAGGCGGGTAGCGAGCCACCTGCAACAATGATAATCGAGCTAGGCATGACGATTATGTGGTCGATTGCACCGACCGCGATGGTCACGCTCGCGCTTCCAGTGATTGTTCCAAAGGTGGCTGTAACGAATCCTATTCCTGGTGTTGTCTGCGCAGTCAGCAGTCCAGTGGAATCGATCGCGCCGATATCCGTGCTCCAGGTGAACGTGGCTCCAATTATCTCGTTGCCGTACGCGTCCGTCGCCATGGCCGTGAAGGTCTGCGCCCCGCCGACCTCGAGGACAACGGACGAAGGCGTCACTGTCACCGTGGCCACGGGTCCCGCGATTATTGTGACCGAGGAAAGGCCGCTGGTCAGCCCAACCGTCGCCGTGACCCAGCCGGGTCCGGACGTTGTGGCCGCTGACAGCAAGCCTGTTGCGTCGATGGAGCCGACGTTCGTAGCCCAGACGAAGGTCGCGCCCACCACGATGTTGTCGCATGCGTCGTAGGCGGTCGCCGCGAATTGCTGGCTTCCGCCAGCAGGCAGGATGACTGGCGCTGGTGATATCTCGATGCGAACTATCGGGCCTATCAGGACGTTGACCGCAGCCGTGCCGATGACACCCAGGTAAGCGGCTTCGACAGTGCCGACGCACGGCGTCATCTGGGCGGTGAATTGGCCGTTGGCGAGGATAGCACCGACGTTGGTGGCCCAGACGAACTGGACGCCCGAGATTTCGTTGTGAAGCGCGTCGTACGCGACGGCTGTGAATGAGAACGTGTCTCCCGCAGCCACCGAAACAGTTCCGGGAACGACGACGATGTGGTCGATGATTGTATCGATGACGTTGACGATTGCGACGCCCGAGATGGCCGCGCTCGTCGCCATGACCGTGCCGAATAGGGGGGTGGCCTGCGCGGTGAAGTATCCAGAGGCATCCACCGCGCCGGCGTTGGTGGTCCAAGCGAACGCGACTCCAGTTATCAGGTTGTCGTAGGCATCGTATCCTGTGGCGGTGAACTGCAGCGCGCCGCCGATTATGACGTTGACGGAGTTCGGCGTGACGGATATATGGTCCAGTAGCCCCGGAATCACGTTAACGGCGGCGCTGCCCACGACCGAACCGCTCGTCGCGCGCACCCAGCCCGATGCGGCGCTCGTTTGCGCCGCCAGGAGTCCGGTCGCATCGATGGAGCCGACGTTCGAGGTCCACGCGAATGCGGCGCCCGTTATCAGGTTGTTGTACGTGTCGTAGGCTGCGGCAGTGAATTGCAAAGACAAGCCTGCCTCCACATCCGCAGGGTTCGGCGCCACGATGATGTAGTCGATTGGACCCGGAACGACGCTCACGGCCGCCGAGCCGGAAATGGTGCCGTTCGTCGCGGTCACAGTCCCGGCTCCTGGGGTCGTGGTGGCGGTGAGGATGCCGTTGCCGTCGATCGTGCCTACGTCCGTCGTCCAGTCGAAGGACGCGTTGGCTACGACGTTGTTATATGAGTCGTAGGCGGTCGCCATAAACTGCTGGTCGTCTCCTACTGTCACCGATGCCGTGTCTGGCGCGATCGCGATGTGGTCAACTGCAC
>DAIRED010000119.1:0-7010 GCA_036795795.1 Thermoplasmatota archaeon
ATGCGATATGTGATTGGGCGCGCGCATAAATATGTTGCCCTATAATGCTGGTGCGAAGTTGTTATTATGGTCAATGAATGTCCGTTCAAGTGGGAGGTTAAATTAGGAGCACATATGGATAGAAAGGAAAATGTTTTTACTTAAGTTTTAAAATCTGTCGTCTGCGAAGAAATCATCGAAACTCTCATTCGTCCAATCCTTCGGTACATCTTTTTTAATTTTGATGGTTTTCGCTGTGCCTGTCTTCTCGTGGGCATCGTGCCATCCTATCTTTGATATTGGGATGAACTTGATTTTTATTAGTTCTAGGGATTTCTTCAGCTTACCCCGGCTATTATCTATTGGCGATAACCCGTCTCGGGACATTACCAGGGCCATAATATTATACTGGGCTGGATGGCGTATTTTCGAGAGCCAGACAATATCATATCCGACCTTTTTCTGGAGGCTGTTCAGGATTTCCCTAGCACTCTCCATCGAGTAATGTATGTCGTTGCCTGACAATTGGAGGAATATGATCGCCTCTGTTTTTTTCTCCCCGATTATGTTTGTGATTTTAACGCTCTCCTCGATTCGTAGCAGTCTATGAAGTGTGAGCATTCCGGGACATATGCTCGGCAGTGCCAGAGCATTTGCGAGGGATTGCACTGATACTTTACAAACGTAAAGAATACATTTTTCCCAAACGCTCTCCCAGTTATTATCGGGTCAATACCACTCGATTTCTTAAACCTCTTGCCAAGGTATTGGAGATAGCTCTCGTTCTCTATATCCTGGTTTTCTCCGAAGTCTACTTCTATCAAGCCAATGTTTACTTGGTTTTCTGACATGACCTTCCTCCTATTCTGTTATCGGGTTGTAGATAAATCCTAGTTTATTAACTTGACGATAGCTAACATCGTCATATGCCGATACGCAGCCCTTTGGACAATCTTATTTCGTTCATTAATGTTTAATGTACACCCTATATTTTCAGCAGAAAAGGCTTTATGGGGCAAGCCGATTCGAGGCCGAGGTTGAGAACATGGCCGGAGCCGACGGACCGCAGGAGCTGAAGGACGCAGGATTCGACAAATTCGTCAAGGACAACCAGCTTGTCGCAGTGGACTTCTGGGCTCCCTGGTGCGGACCGTGCAGGATGATGGCACCCAACTTCGAGGCGCTGGCAAAGGTGTACGCCGGAAAAATCGCATTCGCCAAGGTGAACGTCGACGACAACCAGGCGACGGCGCAGAAGTTCGGGATAATGAGCATCCCGACGTTGCTTTTCTTCAAGGGCGGAAAGATGGTCCACCAGATGGTCGGCTTCATGCCGAAGGAATCGCTGGACGCCGAAATCAAGAAGCACATGTTGTAGGTAAGCCCAGATGACAGAGTACGACTTGGCCATCGTAGGCGGCGGCATCGCCGGCCTCAGCGCGGCCATCTATGCGGGCAGGAGCGGACTCAAGGCGGTCGTGCTGGAGCGCGGCCCCGCGGGCGGCGTCGCGAACAACGCCCCGCTCGTCGAGAACTATCCTGGCTTCGAGGAAATCTCCGGCCCGGAGCTGACCGCGAGGATGAGGCAGCAGGCGTCGAAATACGCCGAAATAAGGGAACTGGTGGACGCATCGTCCGTCAAGGGCGAGGGGCCATTCGAAATCGCCCTCGCCGACGGGACGCTCAAGGCCAGGGCGATAGTCTTCGCCACCGGGGCGATGTACAAGCGGCTGGGGCTTCCAGGCGAGATGAGGCTGGCCGGGAAGGGCGTCTCGTACTGCGCCACCTGCGACGGATTCTTCTTCAGGGGCAAGAAGGTGTACATGATTGGCGGCGGCAACAGCGCCATCAGCGAGGCGCTGCACCTTCACAAGACCGGCGTCGATGTCACCGTGCTCCACCGGAGGGACGCCTTGCGGGCCGAGAAGCAGACATGCGACGCGTACTCGGCGATGGGCGGAAAGGTCGAGCTGGGCATCGTCGTCGAGGACATCCTCGGAGAGACGTCCGTCACGGGAATCAGGGTCCGGAGGCACGGCTCGTCCGAGGCGGAAATCCTGCCGTGCAGCGGAGTCTTCATCTCCATCGGCTATGCGCCGAACAACGCGCTCGCTAAGGCGGTCGGAGTCTCCCTGGCCGAGGACGGGAGCATCGTCGTCGACTCGCGCCAGCGCGCGTCCGCGAGGTACGTCTACGCCGCCGGCGACATCACGCAGGGGTACAAGCAGATGGTTACAGCGGCGGCGCAGGGCGCGACGGCGGCGCTCGCGGCGTTCGAGGACCTCACGAAACCCTATTGGGCATGTTAGATAAGGGTATTGTCGAGCGTTTTTTATACTTGACAAATAGAGCTGGTATATTCCTATAAACCCTTTTCCCACCGGGGAGGCATACTATTAATTAAACGCATCGTAAGCTATTTATACTAGCGCAAATATATGATTGATTCCCGCAAAGTACATAAAGGAGAAGGAAACGATGAAACGCCTCGGCCGGGTCGACCTGATTTCGCACAACGGGTGCCTGCTGCTGAGGGGGGACTTCGCGCCGCAGGAGGGCGCGGGGGTCACGGACAAGGCGGGAAGGAGCCTCGGCCGCATCGTCAGGGTCTTCGGACCCGTCGCCGCGCCGTTCGTCTCCATCGAGCCGTCGAGGGACGCCAGGAAGTCGATGGTCGGAGCCATCGGCCAGGACGTCTTCGTCGACGAGGCGCGACAGTACGTCCCGTTCAGGGGAACGAGACGCGCAGGTAGAAAGGGGTGAGAGGAAATGGTTAAGAAGAGGGAGAAGACCGAGGAGGTCATAGCGTGCCCCGAGTGCGGGGCGACGCATCTTGTCAGGGACTACGCTCGCGGCGAGCTCGTCTGCGAGGACTGCGGGCTCGTGCTAGACGAGCAGCTCATCGACATGGGACCGGAGTGGCGCGCGTTCGACGCCGACCAGGGCGAGAAGCGCGCACGCACGGGCGCGCCGATGACGTACACAATCCACGACAAGGGCCTGTCCACGGAGATAGGCTGGAAGAACAAGGACTCCTACGGAAAATCCATCCCCACGCGCAACCGCGCCCAGCTCTACAGGCTGAGGAAGTGGCAGCGCCGCATCAGGGTCTCCAATGCAACCGAGCGCAACCTCGCGTTCGCGCTCAGCGAGCTGGACCGCATGGCTTCCGGCATGGGGCTCCCGCGCAACGTGCGCGAGACCGCCGCGATGATATATCGCAAGGCCGTCAACAAGAACCTCATCCGCGGAAGGAGCATCGAGGGCGTCGTCGCCGCATCGCTCTACGGAGCGTGCCGCCAGTGCAACGTCCCCCGCACGCTCGACGAGATAGCCAACGCCAGCCGCGTCGGGCGCAAGGAAATAGGCCGCACGTACCGCTTCATGACCCGCGAGCTCAAGCTCAAGCTCATGCCCACGAGGCCGGAGGACTACATCTCGCGCTTCTGCTCCGAGCTCAAGCTCAACGGCGAAGTGCAGACCAAGGCGCTCGAGATTCTCAAGGACGCAGCCGAGAAGGAGCTGACGTCCGGGCGCGGGCCGACCGGTGTCGCAGCGGCATCGATATATATTGCATCCATCCTGTGCAACCAGCGCAGGACGCAGCGCGAGGTCGCCGACGTCGCGGGCGTGACCGAGGTCACGATACGCAACCGCTACAAGGAGCTGACCGAGCGCTTGGGCATCGTCGTGCAGCTCTAATCAGCACTCGCCCTTGATGAAATCCATTTCCCTCTTCAACCTCTTAGTGCGCTCCTTGTAGACCTCCTCGGAGATCTCGCCTCGGGCGAGGAGGAGGTCGAGCTCGTGCTGGAGCGATTCGAACTTTCTCCCTATGTCCGAGAAATGCCGCTCTATCGTGCCGTCCAGGTGCTCCACTAGCTCCCGTCCCGCAGGGGTGAGCCTGTACGTTATCCTCGGCCTGGAGGTCGCGGAGGAGACCGCGGACCGCTCGACGATTCCGAAGGCGGTGAGCTTGAGCAGGTGCCAGTCGACGCTTTGGCGCACGACGTTGAGCTTCTTGGCTAGGTCGTCGGGATGGTCGAGTCCGTCCTTCAGGCACTCGATTATCTCGCTGCAGGACTCGGAGGAGAGGTGCCTCATGATGGCCGCGCTGCGTTTCTTCATGGCCAGTCCCTATGCGGGGCGGAGTATTTTAAATTTCCTTTTGAACTAATCCAACAGAAATTGGATTTAATGCAATATTTTCTGCAACACATCTACCTGCCTTTTCAAAAAAACTATATGAGGCCAGGCGGCCATATTTCGACTCATGAGCGAGTCCCACGGCGAGCGGCCCTCCGGCGGCGGAAAAGGAAAGCCCCTAGATAAAGAGGAGCGGATTGCGAGGCTCGAGAAGGAGATTGAAAGACTGCGAGCCAGCATCGAGGCGATGTGCCGCGCCTTGGACGACGGGAAGACGGAGGGGGACGAATGAGCGGGGATTCAGCCCGGCGCAAGCCTTCGGCTCTCCGCTCCTGCTTGGAGACTGATGCGAGGCCTATCCAGTTTCACAACACAGAGTACGACGAGCGCGTCTTGGAGAGTGGGCATGGGACGGGCGCCCCAGAAAGCGACCCCTCCATCGTGGGAAAGGAGGATTCGGAAGAAGAGACCCCTCGGGGGAAGTCCGTGGCTCGTAACCGGATGAAATCCGGCCGGGCTCCGGGGAGGCGGGCGGGGCGGCGCGCGAGGCGCGCCCTGCCCGTTTCCGTATCGGCCATGTTGGTTCTCATGGCCGTGCCGCCGCCGGCGGATGGGTCCGAGAGCGTCGACGCCGTGGACGAGCTCGATGCGATGCTGATCTTCGGAGAGATATCCGAGGATGCGTACATCAGGGCCAGGAAGAGGCGCGTCTCCAGGGGTTAGATACATATTCTCCGGCAGCAAAAGGTTTAAATCGGAGTCCAAAAAAGTTAAATACGGACTTAGGGTTTAGATGGCCTGCTACTGGAGGGGTGTTGTGAGCAACGAACGCAGGCGCATCGCGAACTGGTACGTGGCGCTCGCCGTCGCAGCCGCTCTCCTGATGGCTGGCCAGTCGCTCGCGGAGATGGCCCGCGACGCCGCCGGCGAATCCGCTCCGCCGGGTCACCAGCCAAACTCCATTTCCATCTGGCGGGACGACCTGGAGGACGACTCGCGCATCGCATCATTATCGAACCTGACCCTTGTGAACGGAGCGGCCACGCTGGAGATATCGAACTTCAACGGTACGTCCTGGGTTAAAGAAGGAGGTGTTGTGGACAACGGCCCTTCATCATACGACGTTCCGTTAGCTTCATCTTGCGACGTTCTGCTGGACAATGGAACGTACAGGATGTGGTATTGGGCACAAGATTCCACAGCAACAAACAGGATTGCGTATGCGACATCGATGGACGGGGTTGCCTGGGTGAAGCATGGCGTTGTGCTTACCGCAAACGGGACCGGCGCGGAGAGCACTTCCGTTGGATATCCAAGCGTTATCAAGCTAGCGGATGGCTTTCAAATGTGGTACGGAGGGTCGGACGGCACACATGCAAGAATTTTAACTGCAGAGTCGTCAGATGGGATTAATTGGACTCGCCTTGTGTTGCTTTGGACGTGGGAGGCGCACAGCAGGGGAACCACATAACCTTCCCCGACGTGCTTCGTGACACTGATGGCACGTACAA
This sequence comes from Thermoplasmatota archaeon, assembly GCA_036795795.1. GTDB lineage: Archaea > Thermoplasmatota > Thermoplasmata > SG8-5 > DAIRED01 > DAIRED01. The sequence continues at coordinate 5,637 of DAIRED010000119.1, forward strand.
GATGTTGTATTCGGGAACGGATTTGAACGGTCTGCCATGGAATTGGCGCATCTTTCTGGCCACCTCTTCGGATGGCATGACATGGACGAAGCAGGGCCTCGCCCTGGATATCGGAGGGGCTTACGATACCGGACAGGCGTACGGCTCGACAACGATAAAAAATGGCACGGGGTACCACCTGTGGTACACCGGTGTGGTTCCAGGCGCTCCAAACGATTACACAATTTGTTATGCCAGCTCTTCGGACGGCGTCACCTGGACGAAGCATGGGCTGGCTTTGGACCACGGTACGTACACTGAAGATGCAGATGCCGTGGAAAATCCAGAAGCGATTATTGCAGAGGATGGGCTGAGGATGTATTATGGAGGCTCTGATTGGACGCCCAATCCCGATAGAAACCGTATCCTCCTGGCGAGGTCAACCACTGCTTTCCACGTCGAAGGCTATCTTGTATCGGAGACCATAGGCCTGCAGCCTGGCTACGGCTGGTCCGAGCTGTTGGTTTCAAAGCGCGAACCGTTCCCATCCGCGACCGTCAACGTCACCGTGCTCGACGGCGCCTCCGGGTCGCCAGTTCCCGGGTTCGAGAACCTCACGGCCGCGACCGTGAACCTCACCGGCATCGACGGCGCAGCACACCCGTCCATCCCTGCTCGCGAGGCTGTCGGGCAACGGCAGCACCACCCCCACGTTGCTCTCCTGGCAAGTAACGATGGAGGGTGAAACGCCTCCGGTGGTCCCCGCAGAAATCTACGACGAGACAGAGGGAACCCCGACAACTGGCGACTCGTTCGCCTTCGAAGCTAATGCGACGGACGACGTCTCCGTGGCCGACGTCCGGCTCGTTCTGATGTTCGAGTGCACGGACGGCAACACGGCGGAGACGAACACGTCCATGGGCGCACAGGGGGGCGCCGCCTACCGTACCGACGTCATCGTCCCATCGAATGCACTGGAAGCCCGATACTCGTTCGCGGCTGTGGACTCGGCAGGAAACTGGAACCGGACCGGGATGTTCGCGCTCGGCGTCGCCGACAACGACGTGCCAGTCGCTTCCGGCGGCACGACCGGAACGCCGACCACAGGGGGAAATTTCATTTTGAACGGTACGGTCGCGGACAACATCGCGGTTTCGTCCGCGCGGGCGATATTCTCATTCCAGACCGCCGGCGGCAACACGACCCTGTCGAATGCCAGCATGGCCTCCGACGGCACGGGCCGCCATTCGCTGGAGATATCCGTCCCGGACGACGCGCTCTCCCTGCGTTATTCCATCGGCGCGGTCGATGGCGCGGGCAACTGGAACGCCACCGCAGCCGAGGAGATGGAGGTAGCCGACGACGACTCGCCCTCCGTCACGCCAGTGGCGTCCG
>DAIRED010000120.1:0-6989 GCA_036795795.1 Thermoplasmatota archaeon
AGACGAAAACTTCCCCCGCTGGCAGGTTCGTGAACTCGCCGCGTCTGTGGCAAATCCCCGTGTCCTCCGAGAACCACTGGCGGCCCTTGATTTGAAGCGTCAGGTCCGTCCCGGCCGGGCTGGCAAGGCGCATCGTGCGCGCGGACTTGAATCGCTTGGCGAGCCGCTTCGCCTCCTTGTGGATCTCCCTGAAATCAGCGGTCATGCCGCCCTCGCGCAGCATCTCCTCCGTGATGCCTGGCATCGAGGCGACGCGAGCCCCTTCCCTGTTGGCGGCGCGCCTGGCGATGGTGTGCGAAATCGTGCGCTCGGTCGCAGCGAAGACTACGTCCATCTCCCTCATCAACCGCGCGAGCGAAACCGGGAGCTCCTGGTTGTCGTGCGTCTGCGGCGGTATCTTGACGACGACCGGTTCGGCGCCGGCCTCCAGCGCGGCCTCGAAAAGGGCGGAGCCCACGCTCTCGCGGGACGGATCCACTAGGATCATCACCCTCTCCCCCTTCCGGACGCCCATGCAGGTGCTGACAGCAACCTTGGCGCCGTCGAACGCGCCCATTGGACACCGTATTCGCGTCTCGGGTATATACCTTTTGCGCACAAATATCGACTCCCCCCTATCACCCTTCTTTCGCGAAGGTGGAATTTGTCCAGTTGGTTAAGTTCTCTCCCCTCCCGGCTAGGAAAAGGATTTATTCCCCCCGTCGTTTGCAGTCTGGGGTTGCCAAGATGAGGCTCTACAAAAAGGGAAAGGTCAAGGAAGTCTACGAGGCGGAGAACGGCGAGTTCGAGTTCCTCTTCACGGACCAGATTTCCGTTTTCGACAAGGTCATACCGACGACGATACCGCACAAGGGCGAGACGCTCTGCCGCACTTCGGCGTACTGGTTCCAGCAGGCTTCCAAGCTAGGCATCCGCACGCACTTCCTCTCGCTTCCCGCGGGCAACAGGATGCGCGTGAGGCGAGTTTCCATCCCCGAGCCTGGCGTGCCCCTGAAGAATACCGACAGGAGCGTGCTGGTACCGCTCGAGGTCATCGCGCGCTACTACGTCGCGGGCTCGCTGCACGACCGCCTGACGGACGGGGACATCTCGCCTCTGGCTCTCGGCTTTGGCAACTCCGCTGTCCCTGAGTACGGCGCGGAGCTTCCGGAGCCTTTCGTCGAGTTCACCACGAAGCTGGAGAAGACCGACCGCCTGCTGACTCACGCCGAAGCCGCCGAGCTATCGGGCCTCGGGCGCGAGGGATTGGAAAAGATACGCGAGGTCGTCATCAAGCTCGACCAGGAGATAAACCGCAAGGTGAGGTCGCGCGGGCTGCTCCACGTCGACGGGAAGAAGGAGTTCGGCATCGATGCCGAGGGCGAGGTGATGCTGGTGGACACGTTGGGGACGGCCGACGAGGACCGCTGGTGGGACCTCAAGCTCCACGCTGAGGGAAAGACCGTTGAATTGAGCAAGGAGGCCGTGCGCCAGCACTACCGCGAGACGGGCTACCACGAGATGCTAATGGATGCCAGAAAGGCGCACAAAACCGAGCCGGGCATCCCACCGCTCCCGCCCCAGATGGTGTCGAATGTCACGGATATCTATGTGGGCCTGTACGAGCGGATAACTGGCGAGAAGTTCAGGTGAGCCGGCCAGATTCCGCGTCGTTCTCGTCCAGCAAATCCCGCGCCGGCATTTCGAAGCTATGCTCCGATAGACTTATCTGCCGCATCCGCAATCACCCTCCGGAGGGGGCTCCATCACCGTAGTCACGCGGGCAGACTTGAAGGCGGCCCTGAGTCAGACAGTGGGCAAGAAAGGCATGTCCGTGGAAGCCTTGGACGACCTCACAGACTACATCCTCTCCTTTTTCGGCTTCGACACCGTCATCGTGGACAACAGGCTCTCGCCAAGCGACCGTGACGTGTTCTACATGCTGGAGGAAGAGGGGCTCCTCAATACCACTCAGGAAGAGGTCACCCTCCGCAAGGGCAAGGTGTGGCGCCTCCACTACTGGATTCTGAAGGCGGACCACATCAAATCCTTCTCCGCGAAGGGAAAGCGCGATGCCGCGCCCGATGCCGAGGTTGTCTCGTCGGTCTACGAAACCGGCGGCGAGGAAATCTGGGAGCGCAAGGCCTGAGTGCCACGTTCTTTCCGCGACTCGCCATGATTGTGCCAGAGAACCGCTCACATCACGGTGCCGAAACCCTCTAGGGAGAACACGCAGGCTTTTCCGCCGCGCGCCTCGCACTCGATTTCCACGATGGTGAGCTTGCGCCCCGACTTCCTCTCGTAAATGGCCTTGACGATCCCCCTGAGCTTGTGGCAACCGTCCAGCACACCGACGGATGCTTCCATGCTGCCGCGGAAAGTCGCTCGCCGCGGCTCCAGCTTCGCCTCGTCCACCCAGCCCCTCCCGACCAGGAGCTTCTCCAGGGTCTGGAAATAATCGTCCCCCTCGCGCTCAGCGAGATTCGCCAGCTCGTCGCCGATTATCTGCCCCTCGCGGAAGTAGAGCCCCTGGCAGGCTTGTGCCATGACCCCTTCGTACAACCTGGCGGAGCGGCCGAACTCTTCCCGGGATAACTTTACGAACCTCATCCTATCTGGGCTTCAATGGGCCGCTAGCCACTTAAGCCTTTTGCCACTCGGCCAGGGATTTCTCGAAGAAGCTCGCGTCGACGACGCGCACGCCTTCAGGGGGGCGATAATTGTCGACGAAGCCGAACCAGTAGACCACGATTCCATTCCCGAAGAGCTCGGTGTAGGGGATGAGCTGCTTGTTCATGTTGCGCCTTATCTCGACGGTGTCGCCGAAGATGGCCTTGGACTCGAACCAGAAGATGTCCTGGCCCTGGATGCGGACCGGGTGCTTGAGGAGGCAGTCGGGCGTCTTGGGGTACTTGCCCTTGAGCTCCGGCTCGGTGCGGTACTCTAAAAGCTGGGCGTCCAGCCAAGTGTGGAGCCGCTCCTCGCCGACAGTCCCGCGCAGGTGCTGTATCTCCATCCCCTTCGGCGAGTAGTTCAGGTCCTCGTCGTTGACCTCGATTATCTCCCTCTGGAGCCTCGGGTCGCGCACCTTATCGGGCTCGCGTATCGCGGCCCAGATGGCTTTGCGCGACATCCCCGATTCCGTGAGGACCATCAGCGAGACTAGTATCGGGGGGAAGTCGTACCTCCGGGCTATCTTCACCAGAGGCATGCCGCCCTTCCAGTTCCACACCATGCGCGGGATGTCCCGCTTGACCTGGTAGTATCGCCTGGTGGCGTCGCGGACTATCCGCTGGGTGTATATTATGAGAAGCAGCTCGGGCTCGAGGTTCTTTTCCTTGGCCAGGCGCATTATGTCAGCGGGCGTGCGAAGCTGGCCTGAAAGCACCCTGTAATCGTCATCGTTCATCTGATTTCCGCCGCAGGATAGTCCAGACCCATTATAAATCTTTTCAACGAGTCCAGCATCGGCATCGCTCCGCGCGGGAGCACTGAAAAGGCTTTATCCACCTTCAACATGACAGGCTTGCGATGAGAGCGGAGGAGCTCAGCGGGACGGAACGCCAGGTGCTCAAGGCGCTGGCGAGGCTCAAGGGCACGGGCACGCCGTGGCAGGTCATCGAGAACTCGGTGCCCGCGGACACGGAGCCGATGGTGCGCGCAATCCGTGACGAGGTGCGCAAGATGCTCGCGGCCGGGACCCAGCAGTCGGACGACCGCAGGGTCAACGAGCTCGTGAGGGCGATACTCGCGCTCGCCGCCGAGCCCAAGGAGGATTACCGTGTCGACGTCGCCAGGCTTCTGTCCGCCGAGGGCATCCCCTCGTGGATTGACCTTGAGATGCCGCTGCAGCGCAAGGCCTTCGCCGAGATGCTGGGAGACTCGGTCCCGAAGGTCGGCGCCGAAGTTCTCCGCCTCAGCAAGAGCGGCCTCGGCAAGAGGGCCGCGTCGGGCTTGATGTCCCAGGTCGACGTGATGAACGCCGCCTCCTGGCTGCAGTCCAAAGGCCTCGCAATCCTTTCGGAATCCCTGGAGAAGCACTACTCGCTGGCCAGCAAGAAGGCAGGCGAGCAGGACCTGCCGGAGCGCAGGGCCATCAAGGCGCTGAAGAAGGAGCGCGGGCGGCTCAGGATGCCCGATTTGGCGAAGGCCGCGCACCTCACCGAGCGCGAGGTGCCAATCGCCGTCGGCTGGCTCAAGCGCAAGGGCTGGGCGACAATCCAGAAGTCCGGCGCGGAGACGATAATCGAGCTCACCGAGGACGGCAAGGGCGCCATCGAGCGGAAGGGCAAGGACGAGGAAGTAATAGCCCGTCTGGCCGAGGGCGAGATTCACGCGCGCGACATCGACGATTTCACCCTCAAGCAGCTCTCGTCTCGTCAGGACCTGCTCAAGGTCCGCGAGGAGGTCATGCGCTGGGTAAGCCTCACGCCCGACGGGGACAAAATGCTGGCCGGCGGCCTGGAGGACGTGGAGGAGATATCCCAGCTGACCCCCGAGCTGCTCAGGTCCGGGGAATGGAAGGGCCTCCGAATACGACCGTACGACCTGGGGACGTTCGTCCCGGCGGCGCAGAACGGCAAACGCCACCCGATGACCCGCCTCGTGCGCGACGTGCGGCGAATCTTCCTGGACATGGGCTTCACCGAGGTGGACATGGACTACGTCCAGGGGTGCTTCTGGGACATGGACGCGCTCTTCACCCCTCAGGACCACCCGGCCCGCGACATGCAGGACACGTTCTATCTGACCGACCCCGGGGAAATCCCACTCCCGGCGAGGGATATCGTGGAGACGGTCCGCAGGACCCACGAGACGGGAATCGCCGGCTCGCGCGGCTGGGGCGGCAAGTGGGACGAGGCGCTCTCGCGCAAGGCCATCCTCCGGACGCACACGACGGTCAACAGCATCCGCTACCTGGCCGAGCACAAGAAAGCCCCGGTGCGCACGTTCACCGTCTCGCGCGTCTTCAGGCGCGAGGCCACCGACGCCCGCCACCTGCCGGAGTTCACGCAGGTCGAGGGAATCGCGATGGAGGACGGCGCGTCTCTGTCGATGCTCAAGGGCGTGCTCTCCGAGTTCCTGGAGCGCCTGGGCTGCGAGGAATGGCGCATGCGCCCCGGCTACTTCCCGTACACCGAGCCGAGCCTCGAGATTGAGGTCCACTTCGCGGGCCGCTGGATGGAGCTCGGCGGCGCGGGAGTCTTCAGGCCCGAGGTCACCGAGACGTTCGGCCTCGAGGCGCCCGTGATCGCCTGGGGCATGGGACTCGAGCGCCTGGCGATGATAACGTACGGCGTCGACGACGTGCGCAAGCTGTACATGTCCGATGTCGACTGGCTGCGGGCGGCGCCGCTGCGCAGGCGATGAAAACACCCCCGGATAACGGAAACAGAATTTACCCGATTGGTTAAGGACCCCCGCCACCAACCCCCAACCCGCCCACCCGACCCCGGCCCACCCCCGAAGATGCCCTCCCATGGACTTCCCACCCAAAGTGTTATTATCTACGATTGCGCTTTTATGTGCGAGGCGTCAGATGAACAGAATCCAGACTCACATACAGGGCTTCGACGACAAGATGGCCGGAGGCGTCCCCGAGGGGAACATCGTGCTCGTCGCAGGGGAGCCAGGCACTCTGAAATCTTCCATCGTGTACTACATCCTGCACCACAACGCGAAGGACGAGAACCGCATCGGCGTCTACATCACGCTGGAGCAGGGGCGCGACAGCCTCACCCAGCAGATGATGTCTATGGGGATGGACCCGGCGGACGTGGAATCGCGCCTGAGCATCGTGGACCTCGCGCTCATCCGCAAGAACCTCGAGAAGCTTGGCCAGCAGACATGGATGCAGATATTCAAAACGTACGCGCAGAACGTCAAGGAGAGCCTCGACTACAAGATTCTCGTCATAGACTCGCTGCCCATCCTGGAGATGCTGGCGGAGTTCGAGAACCCGCGCACCGAACTGTTTCACTTCTTCGAGTGGCTGAGGGACCTGAAGGTCACGACGTTCATCATATCGGAGATGAAGGCCGGCACCGACCAGTACGCCAAGAACGACGAGGACTTCCTCGCCGACGGCATCATCCACCTGAAGATGGAGAAGGTCGACGACGTCAACGTCACGCGCCGCATCCGATGCGTGAAGATGCGCTCGACGACGCACAGCCCGAACTACTACACGCTGCTCTTCCAGGACGGGGTGTTCCGGGCGACCAGAGTCATCAGCGAGTGAGGCGTCGGATGAGAATCAAGTGGCACGGGCACTCCTGTTTCGAGATCTCCGGCAAGGTCACCGTCCTTACGGACCCGCACGACGGCGGCTCGATAGGGCTCGCGGCGCCGAAGGCGTCGCCCGATGTCGCCACGGTGAGCCACGAGCACTACGACCACAACGCCGTCGGCGTCCTGAAAGGCAAGCCTGAAATCGTGCGGGGCGCTGGCAAGCACAAAGTCAAGGGCGTGGAAATCCTCGGCGTCGAAACGTGCCACGACGAGAAGGGCGGGGAGAAGCGTGGGAAGAACACGGTCTTCGTCATCTCGATGGACGGCGTCCGAATCGCGCACGTGGGCGACTTGGGCCACATCCCGACGGATGCGCAGGCCGCGCAGATTGGCGACGTCGATGTTCTAATGGTCCCGGTCGGCGGCGTCTACACGCTGGACGCGGCCGGTGCGCTGGCGACCATCGCGAAGCTCAAGCCGAAGGTCGTCGTCCCGATGCACTACCATGTGGGCGGTCTCAAGCTCGGAATCGCGCGCCTGTCCGATTTCACGGGCAAGCTGGCCAAAGGCGTCGCGGTGCGAGAAGTGGGCAATTCAATAGACTTCGAGGCGGACGATTTGCCCGAGAAGATGGAAGTGTGGACGTTCGCGTTGTGAGATACGATGGGTATTTGGAAAGAAGATTTCCCCCCATATTTTCCTGTACAATGCACTAGCCCGACATACAAAACGGTTTACAAGACTGTTTATATACGCCGTTATGCATATCCACAATCGGA
>DAIRED010000121.1:0-6915 GCA_036795795.1 Thermoplasmatota archaeon
TCCCGAGGGCGATCAATGCTGAACCCTCGGAGAGGCTGACGCCGCCGCCGGCGCAGGCGTTCCCCGCGACGCAGTTCGACGACGTGACGAACGGGTACGTTCCGTGGTCGATGTCCAGCATCGTGCCCTGTGCCCCTTCCATCAAAACGTCCTTGCCCTCGGCGAGAGCCCTCTCGATTAGAACCGACGTGTCGGCGACGAACGGCGCGATGCGCTTCGCGTACGCGGAATATTCCTTGAAAATCGCCTCGGCGTCGAGCTTGTCCGGCATCCCGTAGGCGGCGAGGATGCGCTGCTTCATCGCGACGTTCTCGTCGAGCCTGGCCTTGAAAAGCTGCGGGTCAACGAGCTCCGCCATCCTGATGCCGGAGCGCGCCGCCTTGTCCTGGTACGCCGGGCCGATTCCCCGCCCGGTCGTGCCGACCTTGGCGCCTGCCGCCCGGAGGCGCTCCTCCGCGCCGTCGAGGAGCTTGTGGTACGGCATGATGACGTGCGCCCGGTCCGAGATTTTCAAGCCAGCGACGGAACGCCCGCGCTTTTCCAGCTCGTCAATCTCCTTGACCAGGACGGCCGGGTCGACGACGACGCCGTTGCCGATGAACGCCTTCTTTCCGTCGCGCAGGATGCCAGACGGAAGCAGGTGGAGCTTGAAGACGTCCTCGCCGATGACGATGGTGTGGCCGGCGTTGTTGCCGCCCTGGAAGCGCACGATGATGTCCGCCTTCGCGGCGTAGACGTCCGTGGCCTTCCCCTTTCCCTCGTCCCCCCACTGCGTCCCGACGAGTATCGTGACTGGCATGGTTATCGGCGGAGAATGGGCAGCGGGCTAATAAAGGATTTGGATGCTGCCCCCTAAAGATTATAATATTACAGACCCCATCCCAGTTGTGTAATGGGGGTAAAACTATCGGGTGGCTAAGTATCTCATTTGAAATTATCGTCTTTATCGTTACAGTATTGGGCGTAATTCCTGTCATTTTCTATTTTATCGACCGAGAGAGCTGGAAAAGATATTGGTGTGGGGGTCTTCCTTGTCGAGAATTATACTCTGGAAAGCGGGGAATGCGTAGGAGACCATTTATAAAGGATATTGCTCCCACGAAAAAAAGCCTTGAGGTTTTAAATCAATGGTTGTTGAATCCTCACCGCCCAATTCTATTAATTGGAATTCCTGGTATCGGGAAAACCAGAGCCGTTGACCATTTTCTTGCCAATTTACCTTGGAAGCAGCGATTAGTGACTCGCGTTCTTGTCCCCTCGGTAGAAGATATACGTAATCGTAAGTTCCCCTGGCTCCCACTCAAATATATCATATTAATAAATGATTTACAGAACTTCCGAAGCAAGGATATTGATGATAAGTTTAGGGACATTTTAAAGCTAGATGATGCAAAAATCATAGGGACAGCGCTCACTGAAAAAATAGAAGGATGGATTTTAGCGAGCGATGATTACTGGACGATTAATGAGATACCACCTTTAACCGAAAAGGACAACGAGGTAATCGTTAGTAAATACAAACTCGAACAACAAGTCAGATCCTATCAAACAAATGTTGTAGACATTTTAAATCCAGATAAAGATATTGAGTCAGATTTGGAGCGTCGTTCCGAGGCCGAACGAGATGCCCTCACTAATTTAAAAATCCTACACGAATTACTACGAACATCAGCAGATTTCGAAGTGCTGAAATGTTTATGTGAGAAAAGGTTCACTAAAGATATGTTTAAAAAAATATCAGCAAGTTCCTGGGTAATCTGTCAAGATAATGCAATCCGACTTAGGGACGGCATGGAAAGACATCTTTATATCCAGCCCAGTTTGAAAAACAATGGTCATAAATTAATTCACCGACTTGAGAAATGTAAATCCAAGCTTGCTCCAAGCATCTTATTCTACTTGGGCTATAAATATTACGAAAATACCGAATATCAGGATGCAGCTAAAAGTTGGGAAACTACCTTAAAACTTGAACCGAGGGGATACCCCGCATGGAACAACTGGGGAGTATTACTAGGTAAATTCGGATTCGATATCTTCCCCACGGATGAAGAAAAAGGAAAACGATTTTATCACCAGGCTTTCGAAAAGTATGAAAAGGCTGTTGAAATAATACCGGAATTCAACGAAATTTGGTACAACTGGGGCAGAGGTTTAGTTAATCTTGCTAACCATCTCTCACAATCAAATAAAAAAGAGGCTATAGAACTTCTTCACCTTGCCTCTGAGAAATTTGAAAAAGCTGTTGCGATTAAACCGGAAGACTACCAATCATGGTTTGGTTTGGGCCAATCTCTCATTACAAATGCGATGCTCATCGATGCATCTGACCATAATAAAGCTATAGAACTCTTCCACCTTGCTTCTGAGAAATACGAGAACGGTATTAAATTGAATAAAGATTACGGCCCTTCCTGGCATAATTGGGGGGTTTGTCTAAGCCAACTTGCAGACGATATCGCGCCTACAAACGAAAGCAAAGCTAGAGTGCTGTTTGATCAAGCCTTTTTAAAATATAAAAAAGCACTCGAAATAAATCCCAACGGATACGACACATGGACTAACTGGGGATATGGCTTATGCAGTCTTGCTGAGATTACCTCACATACGAATCGAAAAGAGGCAGAAAAACTTTTCCTTCAAGCCTTCGAGATGTTTGAGAAGTCCTCAATATTAATGCCGGAAAATCATCTAACTTATTTTAACTGGGGCACGAATCTAGGCAAATATTCTGAAATTGCTAATGACACAGAAAGATTGCCCCTGCTTAATGAGAGCATAAACAAATTACAAGCTGCAATTCGATATAATTCAACAATTTCGAAATATCATTATAATCTAGCAATGTCACTCAAATTAGCTGGGCGAACCGTTGAGTCAGAAAGAGAGCTAAATATTGCAAATAAAATGAATGATGAGTAGAAGATTTAGCCCCGGCACCATCGCCTCGTAACCGACGACCTTGTCCGCACAATAAGGTCGCAATATCTCGCCAGTATATCACCTGATATTGAGCTCCGAGCCATCGCAGGACGGGATCGTCAATATAAGACTCAACGAGTGAGCCTTATAAACATCCGTAATCACGACAAAATGGCGCGATTTGTGTCGCGATTCGGTTTTCAATAGATTCTGCGATTGTCTATCGCGACAAAAAGACGCGTAAAGTGTCGGGATTATCACGCCACAATCACATATTTTGTGGAAGGACCTGCGCCCATACGGCGGATCAGCCCCAGGCTCACAAACTTTTTAAGATGGCGTTGTGCTTTTCGGTCATCAAATTTCATTTGTATCGCATATTCGGTTTTGGTGATCGTCGTTTTAGCCGAGATAAAACCATATCCCTGCAATTCGTCCTTATTGAGTGATTTAACTATACCCTCTGGCAATAAGCGTGTCTTGCTTTCGACACTGCGATATAATGTTAATTCAAGATATGGTTTATTGTATGCGTACTTTGGGGCAGGCAATTTAAATTTATCGGTAACTGATTTAAAGGATTTCATGCCCAATCCCCTTTCTTCAGCCAGTTTCATCTGAGCGAAGACATAGTGCAATTCAGGGTTTCTGCTTAGAACTGGTGCGTTGAAAGAGATTAATTGTTCAATTGTAATCGGTGACGGTGGATATCCGGGGCTCTTGACAGTTATTGTATCTGGGGTCACGATGAGGTGACACTTGGCGCCCGCGATTGCGTAATCTCTATGCACCAGTGCGTTTACCACAGCTTCGCGGATTAGCTCGAATGGAAATGCAAGTACTTCTTGGCGCTGCATCTGATTTCTATCGATGATATTGGGCATTTTGTCATGGAGCCATTTTTCAACCTGTTGTGGTATCATCACCATCGGGCCATCGAAATCTTGTTTCGCTTCGGACCCATCGGCATTGTGAATCGTAGCGAGAAGTCCCGCCTGGGGCATTATTGTGCGTGGCTCTTTGCCGAATAGCAGAAACCCGAAACCCGTTGGAATGAACCGCCCATGCTTCTCATGCAGGAGCCCTTGCTGGACAAGTCTGCGATTAAATGCCTTGGTTCCAACTGCATCCTTGATTTTAGCTATGGTTCGATATTGAATTAAAGCCTTTTGAGAAATATTGTCTATTACCGTAGTTGAAACCGGATTCTCGAACGTCGAAAGTGTGACTTTATCGGTGTTCTGGCTTTCTGTCTGTGCGGCCCTCTCCATCGCCTGTGTGAAGTATTTTTGATTCTCTGTACGGATTATTTCTTGAAGGTCACGGTCGAACATATGGACTGTCACTCCGTGGTTCTGAAGATATTTGATTCCCTTCCGATCTACGGTTGGGTCGGGATCCTCTATGCCTATCCAGACATCCTTGATGCGCGCATTGAAAATGCGTTCCGCGCAACTAATTTTCGGAGGGTGTCGCGAACCGGGAGCACATGGTTCCAATGTAGTGAACAGATGCGAACCGTCAAGCCTGTAATGACGATTTTTCCGTTCCAGTAAAGTGTACTCGGCATGGTCACCGTAACGTAATTCTCCACGACAGGCCGTTTCAATGGTTCCATCCGGCTTGTACAGCAACGCCCCAACTTGCGGACTTAGCTTACCGTCAGAGCGCGGTTCGTTAACCGAGTGGCGCATAACTTCGACGGTTAATGTCATCATTTTCCTTGCGTCGAACCCACGCTTTTTTACCAAGTCGACCAATCCATGACCTCTCCGACTCCGATATCCTCAGTTCCCCCAATAAAAGTTTCGGAAGATGGGTATCGCGCGTATACGGGTGAGGGTGTGGAGTTCATGTAGGTTTAAATTTAGCCTAAGATTGCACAACTACGACATCGCCATCGCCGCGTACCCGACGACTTCCTTCATCGGCGCCAGGTCGCCCGACGTGGCGTATTTCAGCAGCTTCGCCGACTTGGGCTTGATTGCCTCCATCATAGCCATCACCGGCCCGTAGCCGCACATCGAGATGTCGTTCTTCTCCACGACCTTGCCCAGTCCCTCGGGGTCCAGGGCCTCGATGCGCTCGATTGCCAGCGCATCCTTCCTCTTCGCCGTCTCGGGCGAGACGTAATGCGAGAAGTCGGTGGACGCTATCACGACGGCGCTCTTGCCATCCAATGCCTCGCCTATGGCCTTGCCGGCCTCCCGCGCGGACCTGTAATCCTGCATCATCATGCAGACCGGGACGAATTTGGCCTTCGGCGCCACGTACTTGACGAACGGCAGCTGGACCTCGATGGAGTGTTCGAACGCGTGCGCGGAGGCGTCCTCGTCCACGATTCCACCGCGCATCGCCTTGGCCGCATCCTTGTCGACCTCCACCTTCCCCATCGGCGTGTCGAAGTCGTCGGCCATGACCGCGATTCCGGAGCCGCGCCCGGTGTGGTTCGGGCCGATTACGACGACCAAGTCGGGAGCGCCGTCAGCCGCCAGCGCAGCGTAGGCGTACGCCGCGACAGGACCGGAATACATGAAGCCAGCGTGCGGGACGACGAGCCCGCGCACGGCGCCAGCCCTCTCGGGAGCGACCGTCGGCAGCTTCCCAGGCCCCACTCGGTGCCTGAAGCACCACTCGACCTGGGCGCGGAGCGCTGTCTCGCCTCCTGCGTAGAACTTGCCTGCGACCACGGGACGACGCATCTAGACCCTCACCGCAGGGGATATGCTAATACGTCATAATAATAATTACAGAATAAGCGGAGGGAAAGACCCGATCCGACGCATGCCTGCAAATCGAAAGGCGATGCGAAGTTTACACTCGTCCCTTACGCCGATGAGCCGACCTCAACCAGTATCTTTTTCTTGCCCACCTTGGATATCGTGACTGTCTCGTCCCCTTTGATTCCCAGGTTCTTCTCCATGTCTGCTGGAATGCGCAGGACGATGCCCCTCGCGCTGCGGGAGAGCTTCCTGTAAAGCTTCAACGGCTCCCCCCACAGCTTCATCTTCCTGGCGATGCGAATCATCTTCTCGCCTTCCTCCTCGGGTACGAACTCCTCCCCGCAGGATGTGCACCTGTCGCCGGTCTCTACGAAGATGTATCCCTCGATGTCCGAGATTATATCCTCGGCGCGCACCAGCTTTCCCCTCTCGCACACGGGGCACATTACTTCTTTCATGTTATCCCTCCCCTCCCGTTATCACGAATAGCGTGTCGTACTCCCAGTAGTAGACCGCGATGAGCTTTTTCTCCCCGCCTTTCCTCACGTATATCTCCAGCTTCCGCTTTCCCGCCTTCTTGACCGAATAGGCGTCGCGGACCGCGCTCCTCAGATCCCGATAGTCCCAATCCCATTTTCTCATCCATGTGTTCTTGAAGTGCTTGCTGACCTCGACCTTGCACGTTTCTATGTCGTAGGTATGCACCACATTATCACTATACTATGTAGTGAAAAGGAGGTTATAAGACTATCGGCGGTTGGGGTCAATATCCCAGATTATAGCCCCTCCAGCCGATTCTTGGTCCTCTCGTACGCTTCCTTGGGAATCTTGCCATCGTCGTAGGCCTTATTCAACATGGCGAGACGCTCCTCCTTGGTCAATTGCGGAGGTGTGACGGGCGTCTGGGGTTTGGCGACTGGCGGAGGGATAATCGGAGGAGGTGGAACGGCTCTAGGCGATTCTGCCGTTGGGGGCATCTGAACCGACGCTTTCGGTTGAACAGGTTCCGGTGTTTTCGCCGGAGCAGGTCCTGGAACCGATGCCTCAGTCGGAATAGGTTCTGGTGATGGTGTTATCGTTGGCTCTGGTGCAGAGACTTCCGCGACAGTTTCTTCGGGCGATTTCTTACCGCGCATCTTGAGAACGGCCAGCACAAGCACGACTGCGACGGCCAGTATGATGATGATTATCCACCAGTAGTTGCCGCCGCTGCCGTCATCGCCAGTCACATTGGAATCTAGCGGAGCCGGGGCTTCGCCGTCGGGGACGC
>DAIRED010000122.1:0-6862 GCA_036795795.1 Thermoplasmatota archaeon
CCCACTGGGCATAAAATACTTTCTGCGGAGGGCAGACCCGCAACCTACAAACAAGTTGGTAATTACAAGTATTTATTATACCCGCCCGCATCGCCGTGCCCGTGAAACAAATTGTCAGCGATGCGATATCCGAGCTCCGCGCGGGGCGCTTCGTGTTCGTGTACGACGCCGACGGCCGCGAGGAGGAGACGGACTTCTTCGTCCTGGCCAGGCACGCCACGCACGAGCACGTGAGGAGGATGCGCAAGGACGGCGGCGGGCTCGTCTTCCTGATGGTCCACAACGACGTCTGCGAGAGGTTCGGCCTCCCGTTCACGGTGAGCCTCTACGACAAGGCCAGGAAGGACTTCCCCGTGCTGGACGCGCTCGTCCCGAACGACATCCCATACGACGCCAAGTCATCGTTCTCGCTCACGCTCAACCACCGGAAGACTTTCACAGGCATCACGGACGTCGACCGCGCCATGACGATGCGCAAGTTCGGGGAGCTCGCGGCCGAGACGGCTGGAAAATCCGACGCCGTGGCGGAACTGGGCAAGGAGTTCCGGAGCCCCGGCCACGTAGCGATCTGCAGGTCGTCCTCCCATCCACTCAAGGACCGGTTCGGCCACACCGAGCTGGCCACGGCGCTCGCCCTGATGGCCGGCGAGGTTCCCGTCATGGCTGGCTGCGAGATGATGGGCGACGATGGCCGTTCGCTTCCGAGGGCGGATGCAAAGGCTTATGCCGAGCGCAACGGCTTCAGGTTCCTCGACGGGGCGGAGATAGTGGAGGCGTTCAGAGAATGGTCCAAGTGATGGCTTCAGGCGTTTTCGACCTGCTCCACCTGGGGCACCTTCATTACCTTCAGGAAGCCCGCAAGCTCGGCGACGAGCTGGCCGTCGTCGTCGCGACCGATGCAACTGTGCGCAAGCGCAAGCACGAACCCGTGACGCCGCAGGCGATGCGGCTGGAGATGGTCGCCTCCCTCAAGGTCGTCGACAGGGCCGTGCTCGGCCGCGAGGGGGACATGTTCGCGGTCGTCGAGGAGCTGAAGCCAGACATCATCGCCCTCGGCTACGACCAGGAGCTCGACGAGGCGTGGATAAACGCGGAGTGCGCCAAGCGAGGCCTGAAAATCAAGGTCGTGCGCCTGTCGAAGATGGACTCGGACATCGACGCCACGCGCAAGATAATCTACAAGGTCATAGAATGGTACGCCGTCCAGCAGTTTCTCAAGCAGAAGGAGGGGGCCGGCGAGGAAGGCGGGAAGGGTGAGCTGAAGTGAAGCGCATCGGCGTGGCCGACACCACCTTCTCGCGCGTGGACATGGGCGCCGCCGCAATCGACGAGCTGAAGAAGACTGGCACCGGTTTCAAAATCGAGAGGTACACCGTCCCCGGCGTGAAGGATTTGCCGGTCGCGTGCAAGAGGCTCCTCGACGGCGGTTGCGACATAGTCATCGCCCTCGGGATGCCCGGCGGAAAACCGGTCGATAAGACCTGCGCGCACGAGGCCTCGACAGGCCTCATCCAGGTCCAGCTAATGACCTCCAAGCACGTAATCGAGGTCTTCGTCCACGAGGACGAGGCTGCGAGCGAAAAGGAGCTTGCCAAGCTCGCGGGGCGCCGCGCCAGGGAGCACGCCGTGAACGCGTACGACCTCCTGTTCAGGCCAGAAAGGCTGACGAGGCAGGCGGGCACTGGCCAACGACAGGGCTTTGCAGACGCTGGGAGGGCGAGATGAGTCTGGTCGAGCCATCGGGGAAGGTGCGCTGAATGACTCTCACGAATCAGGCTTTCGTGGGCCGCGACGCCGAGATGGCGGCCTTGAGGCGCATGCTGGATGCGACGGCGGACGGGCAAGGCTGCGCGGCAGTGGTCTCTGGCGAGGCTGGAATGGGAAAAACCATGCTCGTGGCAAGGTTCGCCGGGGAGGCGGCGCGCTCTGGGGCCATGGTGTTCCGGGGAGGCGCCGCCGCCAGCAGGCTCGAGCCATTCGACGCCATCGCCGCGGCGCTCGCGGGCGCATTGCCAGAGGGCACCTTTGGCGCAGTCGAGTCGGTCCAATTCTCGCAGGTGCTCGCGTTCGACGTCACTGGCGCGCTCCTGGCTAAATCCTCCGCCTCTGCGGGCGGCGAGATTCCAGGCAACTTCGCCCCGACGCTTTCGGCCGTCCAGGATTTCGTGCGAGACTCGCTCGGGGGCAGACGGGGGGGCGAAAGCGCCAGCCTGGGCCGCTTGGAATGGGGCAAGTTCAAGATACTGATTGAGGGCGGGAACAACGTCCAGCTTGCTGCAGCGTTCTCTGGAGGGGAGCACCCGTCCATGCGATCAATGCTCAGGGAGGCGAGTGCTAGAATCGAAAGATCGTTCAGGGCAGTCGTGGACGCTGGCGGAGAAGGGTGTGACCTTGCCCAAATGGTAAATGAGCTCGACGCCCTGTCGAATGCCAAGTTCACGGTCCGGAGAGACCTCGCTGGCGTGCGACTGGAGGGGGAGAGGGTGAGGATGGCAGACGCGGTTTTAAACGCCCTCGCCTCCATCGCCGACAAGAGGCCGGTAGTCGCCGTGGTGGAAGACCTCCACTGGGCCGACGAGTCATCGGCCTTTGTGTTCGGATATCTTGCGAGGAATGCCGCCGATGTCAAGTTGATGCTCGTGGGGACGTGGAGACCATCCGAAGGCGGGGCATTCCTCTCCGAGCTGGCCGCGCTGAGGAATGTGGGAACCGCCATCGAGATAGACCTCTCTAAGCTGGACAGGAAGGGCGTAGAAGGCATCCTCGCGGCCAGATTCCCGATGAACGATTTCCCCACAGCTTTCGCCGAGGGGCTTCACGCCAAGTGCGAGGGGAACCCATTCTTCGTTTCGGAGCTGTTGAACCAGATAGCGGCCGACGGCCATATATCTGAATCCGGTGGCGTGCACTCGCTCTCCGAAGGAACCCTGACGATCCCCGACACACTCGAATCGGTGGTGATGGGCCGACTGGAAGCGCTAGGTCACGGCGCGATGGCCATGGCAGAGTACGTATCCTGCGAGGGTAAGGCATTCGTGAAGGAGCTCGCGCTTTCCAACCCGTCCATCGCGGACCCGGTGCCAGCCCTGGCGGACCTCTGCTCGCGGGGCATTCTCGTGCGGTCGGATGCCGGCTTCGCGTTTAGCCATGCGCTTTTTCAGGAGATAATCTACAAGGGGCTGGCAAAGCGTTGGCGCCCCGCACACCACAAGAGCCTCGGCGAGTACTACGAGCGCACCTGCGGGAGCGACCTGGGGGCTGCGGCCTACGAGCTGGCTCGCCACTTCTCCGAAACCTCGGAGCACGGCAAAGCCTACAATTACTGCCGGGCTGCTGGAGAGCGGGCAGAGTCGTCGTACGCGGTCGAGCAGGCCATATACTTCAACTTGAAGGCGCTGGAGATGATGCCATTGGCGCATATCGATGCCGCATCTCGCGCGGACGGCGAGTCCAGCATTCGAGAGAGGCTCGGAGATTCATACACGCTGGCCGGTGAATGGGAGAGCGGCCTGTCGAGCTACGCCCGGGCGATGGAACTCGAGGGAGAACCCTTGAGGATAGCCGACCTCAGGCGCAAGATCGCTGGCCTTTTCGAGCGCCAAGGCGAGTACGACAAGAGCCGCGCAGAGTGCGACGAGGGGCTCATTGCACTGGGCGGGACGAACTCCGTCGAGAAGGCGAGGCTCGTCCTGTCGCGGGGCTGGACGTGGCTGCGCACCGGCGAGTACGCCAAGGCGACGGACGACTTCGCCGCCGGGCTGGCCGTCGCCAGCACGATCGGGGATTCCGGCGAGATCGCCTACGCGCACCACAGCATCGGAACAGTATTGCTTTACCGGGAGAACTATCCAGACTCGCTCGGGCACCTCGGGAAGGCGCTGGAGATGCGCGAGCGGCAGGGCGACATCAAAGGCGCCTCGCGGACGCTGAACAACCTCGGGATGGTCTATTCCGAGCTCGGCCATTTCGACAGGGCTCTCGAGAGCTACGAGAGGAGCCTCGATATGATGCGTAAGACCGGCGACAAAAACAACCAGGGCAACCTTGCGGTCAATATGGGGATGACTTACAGCGATATCGGCGACCTGGACAAGGCGCTGAAATGTACCCTCGAAGGGTACTCTGTCGCGAAGCGCGTCGGCGACAAGAGCGGCTGCGGCACTGCCCTGAACAACCTCGGAAACATATACTTCGATCTCGGCCAGACTGACAAGTCGATGGAGAATTACTTGCTGGCACTGAGCCTGCGAAAGGAGATTGGCGACCAGTACGGCACCGCGATGACCATACTCAACATGGCTGACCAGCATCTCCAGGACGGGGACCTCCACAAAGCTCGGGAATGCTTCGGTGAATCCACGCGCCTCTTTGGGGAAATCGGCGAGAAGCGCGGGCTGTCACACGCCCACACCGGGCTCGTCGACCTGAGCCTAGCGGAGGGGGACGCCGTCTCTGCGGAGGGGCATGCAAGGAAGGCGCTGGCAATCAGCGTGGAGATAGGGGCTCGCTTCGAGGAGGCGATGAGCCACCATTCGCTCGGGCACGTGTTCAGGCTCCGGAAGGAGACTGCGCGCGCCTCGGAGGAATACGAGAAGGCGGCAGAGTTGTTCAGGGCGGTCAAGGGCATCAAGGATCTGGCCAAGGTCCTCTACCACCATGGGCTCGCACTGCTGGAAGGGGGAGAGATGGAGCGTGGGGCTGCCCTCATCAGCGAGGCTCGCCGGCGCTTCGAGAAGATGGGCATGAGAGCCTGGCTGGCGAAGAGCTCCGCACAATCGGGTGATGATGTTTCAACGGCGAAAGCAGGAGAAACGGAGGTGAAAAAATGAAAATCGGAATAGTGGTGAGCGAATTTAATTACGACATCACCCAGATGATGCTCGAGCGGGCGAAGGCGCACGCCGAGTTCCTGGGCGCGGACGTGGCGGAGATAATGCACGTGCCGGGCGTGTACGACATGCCGCTGGCAGTGAAGAAGATGATACAGAAGAAGGGCATCGACGGCGTCGTGACGCTGGGCGCGGTCATCGAGGGCGAGACCGGCCACGACCAGATAGTCATCGGCCAGGCCGCGCGGAAGCTGACGGACCTCTCGGTCGAGTACGAGAAGCCGGTCGGCCTCGGCATCACCGGACCAGGGATGACCAGGCTGCAGGCCGAGGACCGCATCGAGAATGCGAAGGCGGCGGTCGAGGCTGTCGTGAAGATGCACAAGCGGATGAACAAGAAGTAAAACCATTTCCATTCCCAGACCGCAAATGCCCGAGCCTAGGCGATTTGCGGCAAACCTTTTACCCTGCGCGCCATTACGCGGTGCGATGGCCACCGAGCCCAAGGTACTCCACTACGACCCGTCCAGGTGCACAGCGTGCCGGTACTGCGAGGTAGCTTGCTCGTACTCGCACCTTGGAGAGATTGACCTGGCCAAGTCCAACATCAGGATACTTTTCGACGAGAGGACCGGGGCGCGAGAGGCGATACACTGCCTCCACTGCGACACGGCGCTGTGCGTCGAGTCTTGCCCCACCGGAGCATTAGCCAAGGACGCTGAGACGAAGCTGGTGACGCTCAACCCGCTGCTCTGCATCGGTTGCGGGAGATGCATCGCCGCCTGCCCGCTTGGAGCGCCTTGGCTTCACGAGGCCGAAGGCGTCGCCCGAAAGTGCGACTTCTGCGACGGCGACCCGAAGTGCGCCAAGTACTGCTCGCCAGGTGCATTGAAGGTCGTCACGCGCGAGGAATGGAAGCGCCTGAACGGGGGTGCCTAGATGCGCGGCGGCGAGGCGCTGGACATGCTCCGGGCGGAGCTGGACGGACAGATAACGTCGGCGGGCGCTCCGTCGGAGAGGCGCATGTTCGTCGAGCTGGCCGCAATCTCGGCGGTTCGACCGAGCGTGAGGCTGCTGCGGGAGAGGGCCGGCGCGCGCCTCATGACGATAACTTGCGTGGACGAGCCAGCGTTCCGAGAGCTGCTGTACCACTACAGCCTCGGCGGCGACGTCCTGACGCTGAGGGCGAGGCTCTGGAAGCCCGACTCGTCCGCGCCGTCGATAACGCTGGCCGACACGGCCGCGGAGCTGATCGAGCACGAGATAACCGAGCTCTTCGGCGTGACGTTCGATGGCAATCCGCGCACGAAAAACATGATACTCCCCGACGGCTGGACCGAGGTGCAGAACCCCCTCGCGCGGCAGCAGGGCTCCATCGAAGTCAGGATAGACCGCAACCTGGCGAGCATCGTCGCCACGGGTGCGACGACGACCCAGTCGAAACGAGTGGCCAAGGTCCGCGCGGGAATGGGGCTGGCAGAGAACCCGCCCTTGTGCGGGGTGACCTGTCCTGGCTCCTGCGCGTCCCAGGACCTCGCCTATTCGTCAGGAACTTCGTCGAGGCACCCCGGCCTGGCAAAGAAAAAGGGGGCCTAAAAATGACGCGCGAGTACACCGTCTATCTGGGCTGCATGATTCCGATGCGCTTCCCGAGCGTCGAGGTGGCGGCGCACAAGGTCTTCGAGGCGCTCGGAGCGAGGCTCCACGATCTGCCGGGCTACACCTGCTGCCCGGACCCGGTGCTGGGTCGCCTGGCCGAGCCAGAATTCTCGCTCGCGCTGTCTGCGCGCAACCTCGCGATGGCCGCCAAATCCGGCCGCGACCTGCTCGTCCTCTGCAATGGCTGCTTCGAGACGCTGGTCGAGGCTGAGGAGACGCTGGCGCACGATGGTGCCGTCAGGGCGAGCGTCAACGAGGGTCTTGCCAGGGAGGGGCTGGAATACAAGCCCGGCGTACGAATAAGGGGATTCATCGACGCCCTCGCGGAGGACTTCGGCGCGGAGGCCATCAGAAAACTCGCTGTCAAGCCTGCG
>DAIRED010000123.1:0-6828 GCA_036795795.1 Thermoplasmatota archaeon
AGATTGACTGAACAGCAGACGATGCCGCAAATAGTGCCGCAGGCGCAGGGAAGACCGATGGGAGTGACCATACTAGCCATACTCTATTTCATAACGGGCCTGTCGTGGATAATGGGAGGGTACATCATTCAGTCGTGGTTCGGCTGGTTGTTCGCCTTCGCAGGGATGGAGGGGCTCGGCCTTGTGTGCCTTGTGCCATTCATCATCATATCCATCTTCTACTTCCTCGTGGGCTGGGGACTGCTGGGGCTGAAGGGCTGGGCCAGGGGATTCGCGTTCATCCTGGCGATTTTCGGGCTGCTCAACATACCGATAGGCACGATAATCTCGATAATCATCATCATCTACCTCGGGAAGCCAGAGGTAAAGGCGGCGTTCAAGAAGAACTGAGCTGGAAGGCGCTGAAAACCTTTTTTAATTTTAATAAAAATATAGATGCAATGTAAGTATCGGCAGATTTATTAGCGCTCCTGCGAATCAGTGCGCATGGAAGAGGAAAAGAAGCCGGAGGTATGCGCAAACCCCACGCCCCAGGCCAACCATCCGCCGCATCAGCAAGGCCAGCCGGGGCCGCAAAATGCATCTTACCCGCAATATCCGTATTATCCGATGCCGCCCGCCGAGCCGAAGAAAGATTCTACGACCCTCATCGTGGCCATCGTCGCATTGGTCGTCGTGGTCGCGACCATCGCAGTTCCCGTCCTGCTCATACTTGGGATGTCTGGATGGAGCGGCGATACATCCGAGTACACCGATGTCACGTACGACGATTCGTTCGCTCTGGCCCCAGGTGGTAACTTCAGAGTGACCGCGGGCTGGGGATACGTCACCGCGCTGGAAATCCACATGAACGTGACGGATGGAGCCGCCGTGGATGTCTACATCATGACGGAAGACCAATATGCAAACACGTACGCTGGCTCGTCCCCTTTGGCCTATTCTGCCGTGGAATTCTGGGAAAACGTGACCGAGCTATCCGTGTCTTGGAACCTGTCGGATGACGCCACAAGCACTCTCTACGTCGTCGTCGACAACGTGGACAACCCTCTCAGGCCGCTTGATGCGACTCCCACGGGGAACGTCGAGGTGGAGATGAAGCTGGTCGCGACAACGACGTACTATTATGACTGATTGACCGCCCTGCCAAATGGAGCCGATTTAGAGCAGCGCCTTCATATTGACGTGCTTGGCGATGCTCTTCGCCAGCAGGTCGGCTTTCTCCGCATCGTCCTTGGTCATCAAGGGTTCCATCGATTCTATCTGGCGCGCGGTCCCGTATGTGTCGCCCGGGACGACCAGCAGCGGGACGTTCCTCTCGGCCGCTTTGGAGATTATCGACGATGACGGCAGGACGTTGTTTGTTATGATTACCGCCGCCGTCTCCGTCTCCAGCGCCGCGACGATCATGTCGCTCCTGTCCCCGCTGGTTATTATGAGCTTGCCGCTCTTCTTGAACTGGGGGTTCTGCATCGCCGCCGTCGCCGACATCGCGCCGATGAAGATGTTGTCCACCGTCTTGTTCATGTTCCCCTCGCCGGTTATCACCTTGGCGAAGAGGCGGTCTGCCAGGTAGCCCACGGAGAAGCGCGACAGCTCCGGGTGGTGCGGCACGACGCCGAGCACGGGGATGCCCACTCCCTCGATGCGCGGGAGGAAGGTGTCCTTGAAGTCCTGGACGTCCTGGACCTTGTTTATCAGCACTCCGGCGAGCCGGGCGCCTTTTGCGTTGATGTATTTGTCCAAGAAAGCGACGTCGTCGATGCACGACTCGGGGTCGCCGCTCACGATTACGAGCACTTTGCCGTCGATCGCCTTCGCGACCGATATCGCGTCCAGGCCGACGGAGACGCCGTACGGCAGGTCGCGCCCGCTTTCGACGAACAGCGTGTCCTTGCCCTCGCTTGCGGCCGCAGCCATCTCGACGAGCTTGTCCTTCGTGGCCTTTTCGTCGTACATGTACCTGAGCTTGGAGTGCTCGAACCCTATCGTCATTTTTTCGGGGTCCTGGTCGAGGCCGAGGATGTTCGTGGCCAGCGCCGCGTCGTAGTCCCAAAGCCTCTTCTTGCGGTACAGCAGGCGGTCGCCGAACGGCTTCATGTAGCCCGGCTTCCCCGCCATCGACTTCGCCATCCCGATGATGGCCGACGTTTTCCCCGCGCTCTTCCTCACGGACGCAATGACCAGCTTTTCCATCTAGCTCGCCTCCTGCTTTGAAAGGAGTATGCGCACGTCTACCGCCTTCACCCCTTTCCCGCTCTCGTAGACCATGACCGGGTTGACCTCTATGTCGGAGATGTCCCGGCACCTCTTGATTATCGTTCCCAGTTTGATAAGGGTTTCTATTACCCCTTCGATGTCCTTGCGCGCCTCGCCGCGCGCGCCCAGAAGGAGCTGGTAGGTCTTGATCTCCTTAATCATGGACATCGCCTCCTTCCTGCTCAGCGGGAACGCCCTGAAGGCCACGTCCTTCATGACCTCGACGTAGATTCCGCCGAGGCCGCACATCACGACTGGCCCGAAGCCCTTGTCGCGGCGGGCGCCGACGATTATCTCGGTCCCCTCCTTCACCATCTCGTCTACCTGGATGCCCTCGATGACCGCGTCCGGCTTGTGGGCTCTGCAGCTCTGCATGATGGCCTGGTAGGCGTCGACGACCTCGCGCTCGTCATCCAAATCCAGCGCCACGCCGCCGACGTCGCTCTTGTGGATTATGTCCTTCGAGACTACCTTCATGACGACCGGGAAGCCCGTCTGCTTGGCGTGCGCGACGGCCTCCTCAAGGCTCTTGGCCACATGGCTCTGCGGGAGCGATATCCCTGCCGCGCGCATGACCTCTGCGGCCTCGTTTGAGAGGAGGAAGAAGCGCTTCTCGGAGCGCGCCTTCGCGACGACCGCTTCGATGGCCTTCACGTCGATTTCGGACTCGGCCATCGGCTCCTCCGCCTCCGCGGCGCGCTTCCGATGGGTGTAGGCGGCACCGAGGCACGACACGGCCTCGTAGACCTCCGGGAATATCGGGATGCCGTCCTTGCTCAGGGTGGTGATGCAGGTCTCGACCTTCTGGCCGCCGACGATGGAGAAGACCACCGGCTTTCCGGCGGCTGCGTACTTCTCGTAAGCCTTGGCAATCATCTTCCTCAGCTCCTCGGGGTCGAAGACCGCCGTCTCGCAATAGAGGCCGATGACCGCGTCGATGTCCTTGCCATCGATTCCGGCCTGGAGGGCGTCGTCGTAGAACGTTGGCGTCGCCTGGCCCGTGAGGTCTATCGGGTTTTTAGTCGAGCCGAACTCCGGCGTCACCTTGCCGAAGGCCTGCCTCAGTACCTGCTGGTCGTCGTAGAGCCTGACGCCGTGCTTCTCGCACGCGTCGGTGGCCATCACTCCGATTCCCCCGCCATTCGTGACGATGACAGCGTTCTCCCCTTTGGGCTGGGAAGAGTATGAGATGAACTTGCACCAGTTGAACGCGTCCTTGAGCGTCTCGGCGCGCATCGCGCCGCACTGCCTCATCACGGCCTCGAAGATGTCGTCGCTGCCGGCCAGCGACCCCGTGTGCGACGCCGCCGCCATCGCCCCGCGCTTCGAGCGGCCCGACTTGATGACGACGACGGGCTTCTTCTTGCTGAACTCGCGCAGCGCTGCGATGAGCTTCTCGCCGTGGTGCACGCCCTCGACGTACATGAGGACTATCTTCGTTTCCTCGTTCCCGGCCAGGTAGTCCAGCAGGTCCGCCTCGTCGATGTCCGCCTTGTTCCCCATCGACACGACGCTCGATAGGCCGACGTTCTCCACCGCGGACTTGCCAATCATCGCTATGCCGAGCGCGCCGCTCTGCGTGATGATGGACACCCCGCCTGGAACGACGTTCTTCGGGCCGAAGGTTGCGTTCAGCTTGGCCGCGCTGGAGTAGACGCCGAAGATGTTCGGGCCCAGGATGCGCATCCCGCGCTCCGTGGCGTACTGGACAATCTTGCGCTCCTCCTCCCCGTTGCCGATTTCGCTGAACCCAGATGTGATGATGGGGACGTGCTTGACCCCCTTGGCCGCGCACGCCTTCACCGCGTCGAAGACGAACTTCGCTGGGATGGAGATGACCGCCATGTCCACGTCGCCCTCGACCTCGTCCAGCGACTTGAAAATCCTCAGGCCGAAGACCTCGCCGCCCTTGGGGTTTATCGGGTATATCTTGCCCGCGTACCCTCCGGAGACGATGTTGTCCAGTATCTTGTATCCGATCTTGTCCTTGTCCGGAGAAGCCCCGAAAATTGCCACGGAGCTGGGCTCGAACAGCAGCTTCACGTCCACCTTGCTAGCCATCACTTGGCCTCCCTGAACGTCATCCTCAATTCGTAGACCTGGTCGCTGATGCGCTTCTCGAGATCGAAACCGGCGCTCTCGAATAGGTGGAGCATCGGCTTGTTCTCCATGAGGACTTCGGCGGTGAACCCCAGCAACCCCTGCTTCCTCGCCAGGAGCGTGAGGTAGCCCAGCAGCTCGGTTCCTATGCCCTTGTTCTGGTAGGCGTCGCTGACGACGAACGCTATCTCGGCCGAGTGCGAGCCTTCGTCGATGCCGTACTGGCCGACGCCGACGACCTCCTCGTGGTCCTGGTTCTCCGACTGCTTGATGGCGAGTATGAGCATCTCCTTTGTGTAGTCGATGATGCAGAACTCCTGGAGGCGCTCGTGCGGCATGTCCGTGCGCATCGAGATGAACCTTCGGTAGATGCTCTGGTCCGAGAGGGAATAGAAGAACTCCTTGAGCAGCGGCTCGTCGCTTATCTTGACTGGCCTCATCAAAAGATGCTCCCCGGTGCGCGTCGTGCGGTACGTCTCCAGCTCCTCAGGATACTCGCCGCGCTTGCCCGGTATGAATGCCTGGTCCTTGTAGATGTAGCCGTTCTTCTTGGCCTCGTCGATGAGCCACGGGCGGAACTTCGGGTGCGCTATGGCGATAAGGTCCATAGCCCTCTCGCGCACGTTCTTTCCATGCAGGTAGGCGATTCCGTACTCAGTGACCACGTAGTGTATGTCGCCCCGGACCAGCGTTATGCCCGAGCCCTCCGTGATGGACGGCACGATGCGCGACACCGAGCCTTCCTGGGCCGTGGACTGGAGCGCGAGTATCGTCTTGCCACCTTTGGAGAGCACGGCGCCGCGCATGAAGTCCGCCTGGCCGCCGACGCCGCTGTAGAACGTGTGCCCCAGCGACTCGGCGGTGGACTGGCCGGTGAGGTCTATCTGGAGGGCGCTGTTTATCGCGACCATGTTCTCGTTCCTGGCGATTATCAGGGGGTTGTTGGTGTAGTCAATGGGCTTGAACTCGACCGCCGGATTGTCGTGGATGTAATCGTACGTGTGCTTCGAGCCCATGCAGAACGTCGCGACGGTCTTGCCGCGGTCCAGCGTCTTGCAGCTGTTGTCCACTATGCCGGCCCGCATGAGGTTGGCGATGCCGTCCGACAGAAGCTCGGTGTGAACCCCGAGGTGCTTCTTGACCATCAGGTTGTTCATGATGGCGTTCGGCAGGCTGCCGTATCCGACCTGGATGGTGTCACCGTCCTCGACGATGCGCGAGACGTACTTGCCGATGCGCTGGGCGATGTCGTCGGCGACCGTCGGCTCGTAGACCAGCAGCGGCTCTTCATGATAGACCAGATAGTCGATGTCCTCGATGTGGATGAAGGTGTCGCCGTGGACGCGCGGCATGTTGGGGTTGATCTGGGCAACGACGAGCTTGGCGCTCTCGCAAGCGGCTTTGGCGATGTCGACGCTGACGCCGAGGCTCATGTACCCGTGCGCGTCCGGAACCGACGTCTGAATGAGCGCCACGTCCGCGCCGGCCAGCTTGCGCTTGAAGAGGTCCGGGACCTGCGAGAGGAATATCGGTGTGTAGTCTGCCATGCCCGTGTTTACCGCGTCGCGGGTGCTCTCGCCGATGAAGAACGCGTTGTGGCGGAAGTTGGACTTGAACTTCTCGTCCGCGTACGGCGCCACGCCGAGCGTCCAGATGTGCAGGACCTCCGCATCGAAGAAGGCTTTCGGGTGTGCTTTGACGTACTCGATGAGGCGCGAAACGAGATGCACTGGCTCGCCGCAACCGGTGCTGATGAATATCCTGTCGCCGCGGTGAATGTTGCGGAAGATGGCCTCGTCGCCGGCGAATTTGTCAGCGTATCGTAGCTTCATCTTCTCGATGTTCGCCTCGCACGTCGCGTCCTGCAGCAATCCTTTTCACCTCAACCTTGTCACGCTTTCTTTCTGATGCTCTCCAGCACCTCTTTCGCCCGGTCTATCCTGACCTTGCGCTCCTTGACCAGAGCCTCGACGACTTTCTCAATTTCGTCCCCGGCCGCGCCGGCCATCGCCGCGACGTTCCGCGCGTGGAGCGCCATGTGGCCGCGCTGTATCCCCTCGGTCGAGAGGGCCTTTAAAGCTGCGAGGTTCTGCGCCAGTCCGACAGAGACGATTATCTGAGCCAGCTCCGACGCGGTCTTGACCCCGAGCACCTTGACGTTGATTTTCGCTATCGGGTGGACCGCCGTCGCGCCGCCTATTAGGCCGACGGCCATCGGCATCTCGATGGTGCCCACCAGGTCGCCCTCGGCGTTCTTCTCGTATCGGGTCAGCGGCCCGTAGTGCCCGCCCCCCGACCAGGCGGCGTACGCGTGCGCCCCGGCCTCGATTGCCCGGTAATCGTTGCCCGTCGCCAGCACGACCGCATCGACGCCGTTCATGATGCCCTTGTTGTGCGTCGCGGCCCTGAACGGGTCCGCGGCGGCGAAGGCCCACGCCTTGATGATGCCCTCGACGATGTCGTCGCCGCCGA
>DAIRED010000124.1:0-6764 GCA_036795795.1 Thermoplasmatota archaeon
GCAGATGTTGCCGACGGTCACCCCCGTCAAGTCGACGCACATCACCTGGATAGTCGGCGAGATGCAACCAGGGGCCGTGGAGACTCTCTATCTGCGGATATTCACGCGCGTGAACCCAGGCGGGAACCAGGAGTTCACCTCACCGGGCACGTACAGCCTGAACGACGGCGCGTGGCTCTGCGCAGAAGATTCGCTCACGGGCGAGTCCATATGCGAAGGACCGACACCGCCAATAACCGTGGAAATATTTGAGATGGCGTTCGCACCGGTCGGGCTGCCGGATGGTAAGCTGGTGCCGCCGACGACGCCGGGCAAGCTTGAATGTGTGGTACTATCGAAAAGCACGTTCTACTCATTCGTATAAAACCCCGAGGTTTAGCACTCACTTTATCTCGAGGTTGCTGCCGTATAGGTAGAACCCGACGGCCCCGAGCCCGGCGAGGACTATGAATATCGAGTAGATGGCGATGTGGTCTATGTCCAGGATGTTCCACGAGTTGTAGAGCATCCCCCATCCGATATATATTGTAATGCCTAGCACCAGCAACAGGGCGTAGAGGATGGCGACGACCTTCCGGGACGAATCCTTGGATTCCTCGAGCATCGTTCCCGCAAAAGGACCGCTATTATTTAATGCTGACGCAGGGGGCGGAATGCGCTACCCGACGCGATGCCGCTCAAACCCGCGCCGAATAATTGCAGGAATTCGAATGCGGCTCTTGGACGAATCGTCACCCAGCGTATGGCCGGTCTTCCAGGCGCTGCACATCCATTGGTACCATAATGCTGAATCTGGATGTGTCCGCATTCGGACGATGACGCGACGGCGAATGCGGCGCTTAGGCGAATCGTCACTCAGCGTAAATGGCCGGTCTTCCAGGCGTGGCCTGCCTGGCCTTCTTGTGCGGGTCATCGACCCCCGGCTCGCTGGCGACGTGGACGGTGACCTTGCATCCGAGCTCGGCCTCGAGGAATCCTGCGCTTCCCCTGAGCAGGGCTTCCTCGCCGTCGAGCATGGCCCGCGACCCACCCGCCTGCATCTCCTTCACGAGCTTGGCGGCGAACGCCGACCCTTCCTTGGCGTGTGCCTTCACCGCCTCGTCGGCCATCGCCATCTTCATCAGCGCGTTCATCTGGAGATGGCCGTCCGCTTTGAGGCGCAGCGCGATGACGGTCATCGAACCCTTCCAAGGCTCAGCAACGAAGAGCGTCAGCTTCGCGGGCTTCCTGCCCGTGACCTTCTCGATTTCTGCGACATCACCCATCAGCCGCACGAGGTAATCCTCCCGCGCCAGTGCGGTTGCGTGATGCGCCTTCGGTCCCGCCTTCGGGAAAGGCGCCAGCGAGACGAGCCCCTTTTCCCCGAGTCGCTCCCACAGCTCCTCGGCGACGTGCGGCGTGAAGGGGGACATCATGCGCACCCAGGCGGAAAGGGCTTCCTTGATCGCTTTGCCTGAAGCTCCTCCTCGCCGCCTGCACCAGCGCAGGTCGTTAGGGAGGTCGAAGTACGCCGCGTTCGCGGCGTCGCGTAGGTCGAAGGCGTCCATCGCCATTGCGTAGCGGGCTGCGTACGCAGAAATCCGTGCGTCTAGCCAGGCGTCAATTTCCGTCGGCGAATCGCTTCCTCTGGCGCGCATCTCATCGAACTGGCCGAAGATGCGTTCCAGCCGCTGCCTATATCCGCTGACGGTATCCTCGTCCCATTCAACATCGACGAACGGGTTTGCGACGTGGCTGTAGTAAAACCTCATGCCATCGACGGAGAACCTCGCGACGGCGTCCGGTATAGGCTCTGCCCCGCCCTTCGACTTGGAAATCTTGCCGCCCTTCATGACGATGTACCAGTTGACCAGTATCCCGCGCGGCCAGCACCGCTCGGGCAGAATCGCGACGTGGTTCATCAGGAATACCGGGAAGTGCACGGTCATGTGCTCCTTGCCCCCGAGGTTCGCGTCCAGTGGGTACCAGTATTCGAAATCAGCGCGAATCTTCTTCGCAATCGTAGGGATTTTTCCGGTCTCCTGGCCCAGGAATACGAAGTCGAAGAACGCCTCGTCCAGCTCATCGGGCTTCACCTCGCCCGAGTTGACGTATTTCGATACGACGTAGTACGCTGGGTAGAGCGTCGAGTCTGAAATCGCCTCGATGGTCCATCTCTTGTCGAATGGCAGCGGCGTCCCGAGCCAGTTCCCGAGACGGGCGCACGCCCTCTCTTGGAACCATTCGAGCACTCCCGGTAGATTGTTGTAGTATTCTCGGGGGAATATCGACATCGATTCCGCATGGCGCTTCGAGTCGGATGTCAGGTCGGAATCCGCGTAGTTGATGAACCACTGGTCCGGAATCTTCTTCATCACGACCTTTCCCCCGCAGCGGCAGACGACTTCTTCCGAGAGGTCGTAGAACGGCGAGGCCTCGCGCGCCTCTATCATCGCGTCGCGCATCTTGTCCTTCGCAATGCCAACGGGTAACCCAGCGAAGTCCCCGCAGTTCTGGTTCATCACGCCCGTGTGGAAACCGGCCTTGTAAATCTCCTTTGTCGCTTCCTCGAGCTTCGGGTCGTTCACCGAGGTGATGCCGAGCTTCTCGCAAATCTCCTTCGCGGGCAGGTCGCCGTAGCCCTTCGTCTTGATGATTGGTATCGGCTCTATTGCGCGCACCATCGCGCAGTCCAGCCCATAAGAATTGCACGCCTTCTCGTCCCGCTTCAGCTCCTCCAGGGCAATCCAGTCGAACGGCGCGTCCGACGGCACGCTCGTCACGAGCCCGCTCCCGACGTTCGGGTCGCAGAAGCGCGACGGCAGTATTGGAATCTCCCGGCCAATCATCGGGGCATGGCATTTTTTCCCGAGCAATTCACGTGCCTGGACTGAGCCTACGACCTTGATGGAATCCTTCTGGAAGACGAGCTTGTCCGCGCACTCCCTGCTGATAATCCAGCGCTCGCCGTCGACCTCCGCGCGTACGTACGTCACGCTGGGATTCACCCAGAAGTTTGTCTGGCCAAAGACCGTCTCCGGCCGCAGCGTTGCGGCGATGAGGAAATCGTCGCTGAATTTGAACTTCAACAGCGTGTACTCTTGCTTCTCGGCAGTGCCCCCCTTCTTGATGTCCGTCTCGGAGGCGTCCACCGCAACTGGCCCGCAGTTCACGCACGCTGTCCCGAAGTAAGGCTTCTGGATGAGCAGCCCGCGCTGGTGCAGCTTGCGGAACTGCCACTCAATGAATCTCATGTACCCCGGGTCGATTGTGGTTGTGAACCTGCGGAAGTCGGCCGAGAAGCCGAACCTCTTCCAGTAGTCGTCGACGTAGACCTTGCTGAAGAATTTCACGATTTCCAGCGGGTCGGAGAGCTTCTGCAGCTGCTCCTCTGGGCATCCATTGGCGCGGAAGTATTCCATAGTCTCCGCGTCATTGCGCTCCACCTTTCGTGCGGGCGTTATCGAAACGTTTCCCGTGGCGTGGGCGCCGACCGGAAAAAGGACGTTGCGCCCCTGCATGCGCATGTACCGGGCCATGATGTCGGTGTAGGTGTAGGCGCGCATGTGCCCGACATGCAAGTATCCGCTCGTACCTGGGTAGGCAAAGATTATGAAATATTTGGGCTTGCCCTCGATGGGTTCGGAATCGAATATCTTTTCCTTATACCATCGCGCCTGCCACTTGCGCTCCATCGCGGCGAAGTCCAACGCCATCTCCATGGCCGCGGGCAAGGCGTCGAAGTTCTATACCTTTTCGTTAGATAATCATTTATATTCTCGCGGCATACGTAAGGGCAGCCATGCAAGCGAAGACCGCGACCCGCGACGCAGGGGACAGGGAGCGATGCCCGACCGGCATCGACGGGCTGGACAACATCCTCAACGGCGGGATACCTCGCGGAAACACGATTCTTCTGACGGGCAGCTGCGGGACTGGGAAGACCTCCGTCTCGCTCGAGTTCCTCGTCCACGGGGCCATCGGCGGCGAGAGCAGCCTGTTCCTCTCGGTCACGGAGAACTCGACCAAGCTTCTGAAGAACATCATCCCCTACGAGTTCTTCGACGAGTCCCTCATCAAGAAGGGAAAGCTAATCTTCGTCGACATGCCGGTCATCTACCAGAAGCTGGGGCTGCAGAGCATCGAGTTCAACATCGAGGACGTGGACATCCTCGTCAAGGCGATAGGGAACATCGTCACAGAGTTGGACATCAAGCGCCTGGTCATCGACTCGATAACATCGGTCTGTTATCGCCTGAAGACCGAGGAAAAGATCCGCGAGTTCATCCTCCGCCTCGGAAAAATCCTGTCCGAGCAGAACTGCACGACGATACTGGTGTCCGAGATTTCCCCGTCGGCCGAGCGCTACTCCCTGTACGGGGTCGAGGAGGCCATAGCGGACGGAATCGTCGTCATGGGCAACCTCGAGCGCCGCGGCGACCTGCTGAGGACCATCCAGGTCGTCAAGATGCGCGGCACCCAGCACTCCAGGACGAAGTACGTCCTCGACCTGACTCCTTGCGGGGTCTTGCTGGTCCCGATGCTCAAGGGCGGCAGCGTCGCAGGAGGCGCATAGGATGCCGATGACACCCGCGGAGCTGGCGGAGAAGTTGACCGAGCTTCCGCCGTCATCGTCGGTGTCGCTGCGCTTCAAGGCCGACAGCTACTTCGACGCCATCAGGAGCATCGTTGACATCTTCGGACCCAAGAACGACCTCAACGTGATATATATCACATCCGCGATGCCCTCCCACTCGATGATTGAGGTGCTGGAGATGCTGGAAATCGACATGAAGCGCATCTACTTCGTCGACTGCATCTCGCACATAATGATGGGCGCCCAGCTGAAGCACGAGAACGTCATCTTCGTCGAGAGCCCGACGATGCTGGAGAACATAATGCTGAAGGTCGAGTACCTGATGCGCAAGACGAAGGACAAGAAGCACGTCATCCTCCTGGACTCCATCAATTCGCTGGCGATTCACAACAACGCCAAGATTCTTTCAGAATTTTTGCACATCTTCGTGAACAACTTCCGCTCGAAAGGGGCGTACACCATCGTCTTCGCGATGGACGAATATTCATCCGAGGAGATACTGAACATGCTCTTCATGGTCATAGAGAACTCGATATCCGTCTCGGACTCGGAGGGATGATAAAATGGAATACGCTTCCCTGGGAATCCAGGTGCTGGACAAGGCGCTCGACGGCGGCATCCCCAAGGGGCAGACGGTGCTAGTCACCGGAACGCCAGGCTGCGGCATCGAGCTCTTCGCCAAGCAGTTCGCGTCGGCCGGCATCGGGTCGGAGAACGTCATCTACATCGCGACCGCGGAGCGGGACGAGGAGGTACTCAGCACGATGAAGAAGTTTGGCTGGAGGGACGACATCAAGATCATCAACATCGGCTCCAGGTACTACGAGGCCGTGCTGGCGAAGCGCCTGGAGGTCTCCAAGCACCGCTACGAGGGGCTCACGATGAAGGACATCATGCGCCAGTCCGGTCCCGTCGTGGACGACGATCGCATCAACTTCCTCACGGCCCTGACGTACGAGGTGTCGAGCATCCCGCCGCCGTTCAGGCTCGTCGTCGACTCGCTGGACTTCTTCCTGGAGTACTACGAGCACGGGAACGTATTGTCCGCGCTGAGGACCATCAAGGCCCGCGCCCAGCACAGCAACAGCCTCACGCTCTTCACGATGCTGAAGGACGTCTACGATCCGCGCACGGAGAGCGGCATCGAGGAAATCGTCGACGTCGTCATCGAGCTCGAAAGGCAGCGCGAGGGCATGGAATTTGTCAGAAATCTGCTGGTCAAGAAGGTGCGCAACCACCCGGAGAAGACTGGCATCTTCCCGATTGACATCGGACCGAAGGGATTCATAGCGAAGTCGAAGTGAGGCTATACGTGCTGCCTTGCTGGACGTATTGCATTCCGCGATGCCAGCATCAATATATATTGGTGTTGATTTTGGTGTTCTAATCGGAGGATTTATATACCAAGACAACAAATGAGTGTTCAGCGGGCAGGAATGCTCGCAGGAGGACAAAACATGAAGCGAATTTGGAAGAACAAGGAAGGCGTATCGCCGGTTATAGCTACCATCCTAATGGTGGCCATCACCGTCGTTTTGGCCGCAGTGCTGTACGTCATGGTCAGCGGATACATGACGGGCGGCGGCGGAACGCCGATAGCGGGGTCCTTTACGAGGGACTCGAGCTCGACGCCGAACAACGGGAACGCGACGCTGAGGCTGGCAATCACCACGCCATCTGCGCCCGACCTGGCAAACATCGAGATAAAGCTGCTGGATGACAACGATGATGTTGCGGCCGAATTGATCGGAGCGGTGGATGGCGCAACCACTGGCGCGGCCTCCGCGACCAACATACGGTTGGAGCTCAAGCACATCGCCTCGTCCACAGGCGACAGCTATGAAACTGGCGACAAGCTGCAGATTGAGGCATGGGGACTCGACCTGAGTGGATACAAAATATCCATGACAGTTGAGGGCTACTCCGGCACGGTTGAATACGCATTCGACTGAGCCAGAGTTGCGAAAGCAGCAAAACCCTTTTCAGTTTTATTCTTCTATCTGCTTTGTACATACGGGTACAATGCATCCGCATGGTTTATATATCACGTCGTTGATTTAGTCAATGCTCGCAACTTGGGTTGCAGAAGGGATTCGATGAAACGAATATGGATGAAGAGGAACGGGGTGTCGCCAGTAATAGCGACGATTTTGATGGTTGCGATAACCGCCGTCCTTGCGGCCGTGCT
>DAIRED010000125.1:0-6706 GCA_036795795.1 Thermoplasmatota archaeon
AGTTGATGGGATACACCTACAATACTGGCCCTGAGCTCGAGTTCTTCCTCTTCACATCGCCGGGGCAGGCGCTGGAGGAGAACGAGTTCTGGCACCGGGACGTGAACTTTGGGCCCGGCGCGCAGACGAAGGTCCTGGAGCCCGAGTCGGGCTACGTCGACCGCGCCAAGCGCGGCTACCTGCTGCCAGCGCCGAACGATTCCACGGAGGAGTTCCGCAACGAATTCTCCGCAGCGCTCGCGGACATCGGCCTGGACATACGCTACCACCACCACGAAGCCGGTTCGCGCCAGGTGGAGATTGAGTTCAGATTCCTCCCGTCGCCCCAGGCCGCGGCCGACGCGGCCGTGCGCTACCGATACTTCGCCAAGGTCATCGCCGCGAAGTACGGACTCGTGCCGACCTTCATGCCGAAGCCGATATTCGCCGACGCCGGCAGCGGGATGCACGTCCACCAGTACCTCTCCAACGGCGGCGCGTCGCTGTTCTGGGACAAGGACGACCCGAACGGCCTGAGCCAGACCGCGCTCTATTACATCGGCGGCATCCTCGAGCACGCTCGCGGGATGGCCCTCGTGACGAACTCGTCCATCAACTCGTACAAGCGGCTTGTGCCAGAGTTCGAGGCACCGATTTTCGCTGCCTGGTCTCCGATGAACAGGAGCGCGCTGGTGCGCATACCGTACGTCTCGAACCCCAAGACGACCCGCATAGAGGCGCGCCACGGGGACGCGATGTCGAACCCGTACCTGGCGCACGCCGTGATGCTCTGGTGCGGCCTGGATGGCATTAAGCACAAGATAGACCCGGGTCCGGCAATCAAGGAGAACATCTACAAGATTCCAGACGAGAAGCGCAAGGCGCTGGGAATCAAGCGCATGCCCGCGCATCTGCGCGAGGCGTACGAGGCGTTCCGCGAGGACACGGTCGTCCAGGCTTGCCTGGGCAAGCAGCTCTCGGCCAACCTCATGGAGGCGAAGCTCACCGAGTGGCGCCAGTACTGCGCGCACGTCACGCCGTGGGAGCATTATCAGTACTTCGACGCGTGAGGGCGGTCTCCAGACGTTACCTTAAACTAACTCATCGAGTTCTCAATAATTCGCATCCACATCGAAGTCCAGGACGCAAGCGCTCGCGACCCAGAGCCAGCATCCGACGCCCGGGTTGTTGCTGTTGACGTACGAGTCCCAATCCCAGTCCCTTGCCGCAACGCCGGGGAACCAGGGGTCGTGCTGCCGGACGAAGCTCTCGTACCACTGCGTCGCCGGATACCAGTAAGTAACCATCACCAGGTCCTGCGTCCCGCCGACCTGCTGGACGTTTATGTCCGGGTCGACCACGCCCGTGGCGAAGTCCGTCGCGGTCAGGCCCGCGCTCCAGTCCACAATCGAGCGGTTGTGCGCGTAACCGATGAGGTTCCAGTTGCCCGCAAGGTTGAGGCTTACGGTCCCGTTGCTCGGCCAGTCGAGGGCGTCGAAGTGGACCAGGATTGGCGCGAAGATGGTTCCCGACGACACGTAGACCCAGTACCCGCTCGTCGGGTCTATCGGGAAGTTGGTGGCGCTCGCCTCGGGGTCTCCGAGCGTGTATGTGACGTATGTGGAAGGTGTGATGGAATTCAGCTTATTGGCTATCTTCATGTTCGGGTCCGTCACGCCGTCGGCGATGCACTCGGCCAAGGCGTCCTGGGCGTCGAAGTAGGGGTTCGCGCCTGTGCGCCTCGAGGCGTTCTGCGGGGACGAGACCAGGTTCCAGCCCTCGTAGAGGCGCCATTCGAAGCCCCCGCCCGCGACCGTCAGCGTGATGTTGTGCCAGTCCCTCAGCCAGTTGTTGAACGTTCCCGCCTGCGTCGTGTAGGTTATGGCGTTCCAGGGTGTCAGGTACGGGTCGACGCCGACTAGATCCTGCTCGGTCGCGTTGAAGTAGAACGTGCCGAGGGCGCTCATTATGATGTTGGCATTGGCGACACCCATCGTTGTCGTGACGCCGTCGAACGCCTGCAATGCGGGTGCAACGAAGCCGCCCATGTTCGAGAGCCACCTGAAGAGCCCGTCGTTGTAGTCGTAGTAGCCCTGCGCGCGGACTCCACCCCTGTCGCGTATCTCGTACTGGAACGGCACGTTGCTTCCTACGGCGAACGAGGTGCCCGTCAGAGGCGTGATGATGTTGACGTCGTACGGCACGCCGCAGACTATCTTCTGCTCGCGGCCCATCGGATAATTCGCCACGTCCACCGTCGTGTAGTTGTCGCCCGCGTTGCCGTAGCCCGGGAAGGCAGCGACGTGCAGGTAGACGTTCGTCAGGGCGGTCGTGTTGTAGAGGTCGAACGCGTAGTAGCCGGCCGCGTCGCTCTGGATGGCGTAGGTGTAGTAGCCCGGCGCGGCCTCGGAGTTGTTCCAGTAGGTAAGGTCGATATCGACCGGAGCCGTCGGGTAGACCGGGAGGTAGAAGCCCGCCGCGTTTCCGTTGTAAAGCTCGACGCGGCCCCAGATGGGGTACGGGTCGGGGTTCGCGGCGTCGGAGAACGCCACCGTCCTCGGGGCAGCCATCATCGTCAGGTTGGCGCTGCTGGTGCAGTTGACGTAGTAGGTGACCGCGGTCGGGGCGCTCTCCGTGAAGTTCGCCTCGAAGTAGTTGTTGTAGGAGCCGTTCCAGAACGATACATTTGTCATAGATTGCCAATGCCAGGCGGGCTCGGTCGCGTTCTTCCAGAACAGCGTAGCGTTGGTGCAGGCGGACTCGTTGTCGTAGTAGTGGGCGCGGACGACGGCCTTCTGGTCGATGGAGAGGGTGGAGTTGTCCGGTGGGGTTGGAGGAGAGATGTAGGAAACCGTCGGCGGCGTAGCGTCTATCGGGAAGTCGGGGAAGCGTTTGTAGTAGATTTCGGGGTTGCCGTCGCGGTAGTCGTACCAAGTAATGTGTCGATTTCCGTTAGCCAAGGCGATTTGGGGCAGTAGTGAATCATTACCCAAGTTGTATGTCAAGCGAATATCTTCGCTCCACGAAGCCCCGCCATCCGTCGAGTTTTTATAGTAAATTTCATGCGTGGTTCCGTCGTCTCTCCTGTCGAACCAAACTAAATTTATCTCATTCCCATTGATCGCAATATCGGGGCTATCGGAGTATAAATTTGGCCCTGTCAGCAATTGCGGAACGCTCCAGGTTGCTCCACTATCCAGCGACTTAATGCAGTAGAGCGAATAAACTGGCCCTGGTGCTGGGTCAACATAGATGATATAGATATTCGGACCGTTCATAGATAGCGTGGATACATCCGCACCGGTAGTAGTTAACCGCCTGTCCGATCCGATATTTCCAAGCCCGTCCTCCCAGTTAACCCCATTATCTTTTGAAATCATCCAGTATACTTCCCACACACCATTTCTAAAATCCGCCCAGGCTATCGAGATATTTGAGCCGTCTCCCGCCATAAATGGTCCGGCTATATCGGATGGGGAAGATGTAATACGTCTGTCGGTGTCAACACCTTGTCCATTATCGAAAGTAATTCCGCTATCAAGGCTTCGGCGATAGTATATTTCCCCTGAAGGCCCATCCCTAATGTCCATCCAAGCAATGTGGACATTTGAATTGTTCACAAAAACCTTTGGACCCCCCGAGTTGAAGCCGTCATTTGTGGAAATCATCTTCTCTGGGTTCCAGCTCAGGCCGCCATCGGACGAGTTGCGATAATAGACATGCAAACCGGAATCAAAAACGACGTGAACATTCTGCCCAACAACGACTATATCTGGGTTGACTCTCGGTATAGATAATTCAACTTCGTTGCTCCAAGATTTTCCAGCGTCTTTAGAATTCAGATAATAAATGCGCATCTGGGGATTGATAAACTTCTGCCATACCATGTGAATGTCGCTGCCTTCGGCCGCCAACGCAACCTTATAATCAAGTAATGTGTTGTTTGTCAATCGGATGTCGTCCGTCCACCCAGGGGGCGTTCCCTTGATTCTATCGTCTATATTTCGAGACTGGCCGGTAGGAACGAGAACGTTTAATGCAAGGGCTCCCGCCATGACGAGCGCGGCGAGCCATCTTGTTCCTGCATTCATCGATTTAATATATAGTTCGCCTCCGTAATAACACTTTCGCCCACCTCTTAACCACAACTTTATCAACATGCGCCCTATTTCCTTGCTAAAAAGAGGGGAAAGACATGGGTTCCGAGAACAGAACGAGAAAGCTAGCTGCAACTGCCATCGCTGCGCTGATGACCATGTTGGTGTTCCAGACCGTAGCTGCCGACTACGATACGGGGGACGACATGGACATCTTCATCGATTCCCTAGAGAATAAAAATATTGTATGGCGCGAATCGGTGAATGGGACCTATCAGGTATTCTACGGATACGAAGTCGTTGACGCAATTTACGACCAGAACAACGATTCGTACGTCAACCAGACCATAAACGCCAATCTGGTCTTTGACGACGGCTACCTGACCATCCAGAACTGTGTCATTAACGGCAACATCAAGACGACAAGGGCGCAGGTGGTCATAGAGGGCTGCGAGATAAACGGGAACGTCAACCACAAGCTCGGAAGCCTCGCCATAGAATCATCGAACGTGAATGGCAACGTCAACATCGAGAATTCAGACCTAGAATTGAGGACTAGCCACATCAACGGCAACGTTAAAACAAAGACGAACACAGAAGAAAGCTACTCCACCATCGTTACTGGAAACGACATAAACGGCAACATCGATTTGAGGTGCGGAATTTGCTATGTCGTAGGAAATACAATCAATGGCAACTTGAAAGTCGAAGACCCCGCCATTATCCAGGAAGTCAGCGACAACAATGTAAATGGAAACACGCAATTGACGGAAAACGCCAGCGGCTTCGATGGCTACCAGATAACGAACTCGACGCTGGACGTGATGTACCCGCAGGTTGCGATAGATTCGACGTCGGGCATGGGCTACGCGCTTTGGGTCGTTGACGCAAACGGCACGCTCGAATTCTGGTACACAGTCAGCCCAGACATGATTTACTGGCTCGAAGCCCATTATGCGGGCGTCTTGAATTACACAGCCGGAAACCCAGAGCTTGATTTCAAAGCGACAAACGGCACTCTATACGTTACCTGGCTGAATGGCGGGGAGTTGACGATTACGCCGGACTACAACGCTCCACCTGAGCTTGAATTGGTTGGAATTTCGGCGAACGAGCCGGTGGTTTACATGAACGAACCCGTTACAATCACGTTGGGGATGGGAAACGCTGGCGATGGCTCCGCGCTATACACCGTCGTCAACGTAACGGACATTGTCGGCGAGGATGAAACGTTGATAGATTCGTCGGAAATTGGGATACTCAGACCTGGGGCCGAAACTTTTTATCAGTTTGACTGGACACCCGCAAAGACTGGCATTCATTACATCAAGATAGAGATGCTGGGGAATCACATAGAGCATCATTCGCCTGGGGCGCTCGTAGAAAATCCGCCAACGGCAATGAGTTTCGGATTCCCCGTCTCCACGATGGCAGATGAATGGATTAATTGGGTGATGGGCAAGACAATCCACAACGGCGAGAAATACTACTTCCCCTCGCCGGGCAAAAGCAGCACCCAGATAAACGTTACCTTGGGAAATCTTGTTATTGAAGGTGGCGGCCTTCTCCAGATCAACGATTCAGTTACCCTCGTAATTGAGAACACCGTTCGCGGCCAGTATGGTGTAAATGTCAGTTCTAATGGTATATTTATCATCAACAGCCCTCTAAAAACTACAACAATCCAGACCCCTTCCACTACTCAGTACCGCCTCAGAACCTACCCTTTCCTCAACTACGGCTTGGTTGACTTCCTCGGCGCAAACGTAACCTACACCTACGGTGACACAAGCGACCTTACCAAATTTGGCGGCATCCAGAATATGCCAGGGAGCGTGTGCAACCTTACCGACTGCCGCGTGGAGTTCGCCGACACGCACAGCGTCATGGCCGACAATTCCGACATGCGGCTCGACGGCCCGGGGACCCTCGTGGGCAAGGAGAACAACAACCAGCCGTATCCGAAGGGCTCCGGGATTACGGTCGTCGGGGACTCGGACGTCGTGGTCAATGGCATTACCGTGGACTGCAACGAGGGGTATGGGATAAAGTGCGTGGATACTGAACCCCAGGCGAAGATTATAGACAAATTCTCGGATGGCTCTGCATCTAAAATACTTGCATATTACAACCAGGGAAGCCAGACCGTAAATATTTCTTTGCCAAAGAACGCTATAGTTAGTTCATCGTCTTTCAAGTTCGAGGGAGATTACAGGACATTGGCAAGCGTAGAAAATATGTATCCAGGGCATTACTACGCGATGTATTGTTCGGCAAACACGATTTGGATAGGCGACAATGGAAGCGTGCAGTTATTTGCAGGCTGGAATGTTGATGTTAATTATTCAAGCGTCTGGAGCTACCCCCGAACTGTTGGATTGGTTATTTCAGAAAGCAGTTGCACGATTGTGAGCGAGGCTCCGTTTTCCCCAACGATTGATATAGGAAATGATGGTAGTTGCGAGTGGATGACCAGTGGTCGGTTCTCAATCCCCGCATTCATCAATGATACAAACACGACCCCGTCTCTCAGCCAACAAATCCAGAATTACATAGACACACACTCCCCGAACGAAAAAGGGACGGTCGTGGTGCCTTTGAAGGTGAATTCAAATGCGAGCGGTATCATC
>DAIRED010000126.1:0-6687 GCA_036795795.1 Thermoplasmatota archaeon
AGCGCCTCCATTACTATGTTGACCGGGACCGAGATATAGACGGTCGAGTTCGCGCTCTGGTCGAAGCGGACGGTCGCATTTGCCGGCCCAAGCAGCTTGTACTTGTACGTCACGTAGTCGGTCTTCATCCCGATGACGACGTCTTGGTTGTTGGCGGTGTAGCTCCGAGACTCTGCCAGGGAGTACCCCGACGACCTCGTCCGGCTCCACTCGCGCTCCACCGAGACGCCTACCTTTGCCTTCACCTCTCCCACGAAGGGGATGTCCACGCCCACACCAACGGCGACCGAAACCCCCGCGTTCACCGTGAATCCGTTGCTCTCCTCGTAGCTCTGCTCGGACGAGGTCGTGTACGTGGCCGAGCCCTCATTCAGCCCCTCTTCGTAGGGCGGGGTGTTCAAGACTGCAATGGGGTGCACCTTCGGCGGCCGTGGCGGCAGCTCCTCCACGAACTGCGCCATCACGCCTCCCTGCCCGTCGAAGTCGCCCAGTGCGAGGCAGGTCACCTTCGGAGCGGTGTTCGTCGACAGGACGCTGACGTCCGCGGTCGTCGAGCTGGCGGGGGAGCTGGCCCCCTTGTAGACGGTGACCCTCGAGCTGGTGAAAACCGAGAGCTTCGCGACCGCGATTTCCTCGCATCCGTCTGCGTCCATGTCGCCGACGGCCAGGTCCGAGACGTACGAAGCGAAGGTCCTGTTCCAATCGTTCCACAAGTTGTTGGGGCCGTTCGTGCCCAGGAGGGAGTTGTTCCAGTCGACGACCTTCATGGCCGAGGCGCCGGCGAACGGCATCTGGTACAGCACGATGGTCTCGGCGTCCTTGTTGCCGTCGAGGTCTCCAGCGCGCACCCTGAACTTCACGGCCTCGGTCAGCTTCGCCACGCTCATCAACGGGAGCATTGTCGACGGGAAGTGAGATTTCGTCTTCAGCACCTGGTACGTGTCCGCGCCTATCTCCAGGTCGACCCAGGCGAACTTGCCGTCGTCGGACATGAGGACTATCTCGTCGTCGCCGTCGCCCTGATAATCGCCGCAGTCCAACGATTCGATCTTTTCCGAGTCACCGAAGGCGGCGACGCCATCGAGGGAGTCGTCCTCCTTGTTGATGAAGACGCTGCACAGGTTCGTGTCGTAGGTCCACCTGTCGGTGCCGTATGCCTTCGTTTTCCAGACGTTGAGAATCTTCCCGGCCGCCCCGTAGTCGGCAATTGTGACGATGTCGTCGAATCCATCGCCGTCGACGTCCCCGGCCGCCCTGAGGAACACGAAGCTGCTGGCCCACGAGTTGCCCAGCGCCTGCGTGGCGTTGTAGCCCATCGTCCAGTTCCCCCACTGCTTGGGGTCGAGGTCGACCTGCGAGTATCCGTCGCCCTTCTTCATCGTTGCCAGGACCTCGTCCCTCATGTCGTGGTCGAAATCTCCGACAGCGAAGTCGTTGAACGAGTACTGGTCCGGTATGCGCTCCGTCACGCCGTCCGTCGAATAGCCGTCCCACGTTCCGACCTGCCCGACAGCGTCCTTCAAAACCATCTCGTTCTCCTGCTGGAACGCGACGAGGAGCTCGCATTCCTTTTGAATCATTATCAGGTCCGGAGGAGTGCCACCGGTTCCATCCGGGTCGTCCGCCGGAGCCGCGGTTTGGATTGTTGGCTCCACGGCCATTGCCGGAGCGACGCCACCTTCCTGGGAACTGGAATCCGCCGCGCTGGCGAGCGCGGAAAAGCTAGACAGGCACATCAAAATCACGAGCAGGCATGACAAAAACCGCACGGCAGCTTCTCGGCTCTTCATTTCAAACACCCTCAACGCGCGCAAGCGCACGCGTGTCGCTCTATGTACGGGAATGTATAATAATGCTTTCAAGGCGCATCCAATCCGTTAGTTCCATTCATCCACAGCCAATCCGTCAGTTCCACACATCGAAACGGCTGGCGGGCTCAGCCGGGAAGGGGCTCTCCAGCCAGCCACCGTCGCAAGGATTATATGCCGAGCGATTATTCTCCGAACGATACCATGACTCTGGAAAATGCGATGATTATCGGGCTGTAAGCCCTCGCTCCAGAGGTATCGAGGTTTGGAGGAAGGCGTATGTTCGACGAAATACCCCCGAAAGTTTCATTCCCCGCTCAAGAGAGGGATACGCTTCAGTTCTGGAAAGCTCAGGGGATTTTCGCCAAGGCGCGCAAGGCAAACGAGGGCGGCCCGCGCTTCGTCTTCCTCGAGGGGCCACCGACGGCCAACGGCGTACCGCACGTCGGCCACGCCCAAGGGCGCGCGATAAAGGACGCCTACCTGCGATACCGTCTGATGAACGGCTACCACATCACGCCGTACATCG
Source organism: Thermoplasmatota archaeon (assembly GCA_036795795.1). Lineage (GTDB taxonomy): Archaea > Thermoplasmatota > Thermoplasmata > SG8-5 > DAIRED01 > DAIRED01. The sequence continues at coordinate 2,338 of DAIRED010000126.1, forward strand.
CCGGCTGGGACTGCCACGGCCTCCCGGTAGAAATCGAGGTCGAGAAGTCCCAGGGCCTTTCGTCGAAGCCGGAAATCGTCAGCTTCGGGGTCGCAAAGTTCAACCAGCTATGCCGCGAGAGCGTGATGAAGTACGAGGCGATGTGGCGCGCGATGAGCGAGCGCATCGGATTCTGGATAGACATGGAGCACCCCTACATCACCATGGACTCGAAGTACATGGAGAGCGTCTGGTGGTCCCTCAAGGAGCTTCACGGGAAGGGGCTGCTGGAGCGGGGCCACTACGTCGTCCCATACTGCACGCGGTGCGGCACGCCGCTGAGCTCCCACGAGGTCGCCCAGGGCTACCGCGAGGTCAAGGATTTGGCGGTCACCCTGAAGTTCAAGCTGGCCGGGGCGTACGAGCCGGTCGGCGAGAACGCCCACATACTCGCCTGGACCACGACGCCTTGGACTTTGCCGGGCAACGTCGCGCTCGCCATCGGAAACGACATCATCTACGCCATCGTCCAGCAGAAGGGAGAGAAGCTCATCCTGGCGAACGATTTGGTCGAGAAGGTCATCCAGGGCGACCACGAAATAGTGGGGACTTTAAAGGGCTCCCAGATGGTCGGATGGAAGTACGAGCCGCTCTTCGACTTCATGGACCTGCGCCAGCCTGGCAAGCGCGCGTACGAGGTCATCTCTGCAGATTTCGTCACGACGACCGAGGGCACTGGCATCGTCCACACAGCCTGCATGTACGGCGAGGACGACTACAAGGCGGGGATGGCGGCCAACCTCACGGCCGTGCACACGGTCGACCCGGAGGGGAAGTTCAACGAGCTGGTCCTTCCCTGGAAAGGGCGCTACGTCAAGGAGCCGGGGTTCGACGTCGAGATAGCGATATTCCTGGACGAGAGCGGCAAGCTTTACTCGAAGGGCAGCCACCTGCACACCTATCCGTTCTGCTGGCGCTGCGACGCGCCGCTTCTCTACTACGCTCTGGACTCATGGTTCGTGCGGATGTCCAGGATGCGCGAGCGGATGGTCCAGCACAACGAGACCATCAACTGGGTGCCCGAGCACCTCAAGCACGGGCGCTTCGGCAACTTCCTCGACGAGCTGAAGGACTGGGCCCTCAGCCGCAACAGGTTCTGGGGAACGCCCCTGCCGATATGGCGCTGCCCCGCCGGGCACGAGACTTGCGTCGGGAGCTTCGAGGAGCTTGGCAAGCTGGCGGGCGGGCTGCCCCCGGATTTCGACCCGCACCGGTCGCACGTCGACGCGCTCCAGCTCAAGTGCCCACAGTGTGGCGAGGCGATGGCCCGCGAGCCGTACGTCATCGACTGCTGGTACGACTCCGGCTCGGCGTTCTTCGCCCAGTACCACTACCCGTTCGAGAACCGAGAGGAGTTCGAGCGCTCGTTCCCCGTCGATTTCATCACGGAGGCGCTGGACCAGACGCGCGGGTGGTTCTACACGATGCTCGCCATCGGCGTCACGGTCTTCGACCAGCCAACGTACAAGAACGTCCTGACGCAGGGCCTGATGCTCGACGAGAACGGCCAGAAGATGTCCAAGTCCAGGGGCAATATCTACAAGCCCGAGGATATCTTCGAGACCGTCGGCGCCGACGCCACCAGGATGTACCTCTATTCGTTCCCGATATGGAACAGCGTCAAGTTCAGCAAGGAGCTGGTGCACGAGGTCCTGCGCAAGGACATCAACACCCTCTGGAACGTGTACTCGTTCTTCGTCAGCAACGCGCGCCTCGACGGGTACAAGCCCGCCGAGCCCGCCCCAACCAACGAGCTGGACGTCTGGCTTCTATCGAGGCTTTCGGCCACGGTCGCAGAAGTTCGAGCCGGTTTCGAGTCGTACGAGCTACACAAGTCCGCGGCGGTGCTGGGTGACTTCATCGACGACCTGAGCAACTGGTATCTGCGCCGGTCGAGGCGCCGGTTCTGGAGCGACACCGACCCAGGGGACAAGGCGCAGGCCTACGCCGCGCTCTACAAGACCCTGACGGAGCTGGCCAAGCTCATGGCCCCGTTCACGCCGTTCATGTCCGAGTCGCTCTACCAGAACCTCGTGCGCAAGCAGGACTCGGCCGCGCCAGAGAGCGTCCACCTGTGCAAGTACCCGCAGCCGTGGCCGCGCGACGAGATGCTGGAGAAGAACATGGCGCTGGCAATCTCCGTAGCCGTCGCTGGCCGCAACGCGCGGCAGCGCGTGGACATCAAGCTGCGCCAGCCGCTGCAGAAGCTCACGGTCATGTGCTCGGAGGCGGACGCGGCGGCGCTGGCGCGCTACGCGGACATCCTGCGGGAGGAGCTGAACGTCAAGGAGGTGGAGCTGGCCACCGACGCGGCCGGAATCTCGGTCCTGCGGGCGAAGCCGAACTTCAAGTCCATCGGCTCCAAGTTCAAGAGGGAATCGAAAACCGTCGCCAACGAGATTTCGAAGGTGGACCCCGTCGCGCTGGCCGCGGCGCTGAAGGCCGATGGCAAGGCAACTCTCGGCGCGTACGAGGTATCCCCCGAGGACGTCCTGGTTGAGAGCGTTGACCGAGACGGCTTGTCCGGAGGCGAGTGGAAGGGCGTGCGCGTCTACGTGACGACGGAGATTCGCGAAGATTTGCTGCTGGAAGGGTTGGCGCGCGAAATCGTCCGCCGCATCCAGGTCATGCGCAAGGAGATGGATTTGAGCTACGACCAGCGCGTGAACGTCTCCCTATCCGGCGACGCGGAGCTGAACAGGGCGGCGGCGTCGCACGCCGAATACATCAAGCGCGAGACGCTGGCCGACTCGCTCGAAGTCGGCGAGATGGAGTGGGAGCCCAAGGAGTGGGACGTCGACGGCCGCAAGCTGAAGCTCTGGCTCAAGCCGGTGGGATGATGCTCTACGAAGGCCAGAAGGTCAGGCTGCGGGCGCTGGAGCGCGCCGACCTGCCGCACTGCGTGGAGTGGTTCAAGGACCCGGAGGTCCGTGAGTTCATCTTCCTCGACAAACCGATGTCCCTGGCCGAAGAGGAGAAGTGGTACGAGGAGCAGCTCAAACGCACGAACGAGCGCGTCTTCGCAATCGAGACGGTGAGAGGAAAATACATTGGGAATCTCGGACTCCTCAAGATAGACACCAAGAACCGCCACGCGGAGATCGGCATATTCATAGGGGACAAGGCATCGTGGGGGAAAGGATACGGCACAGACGCGATTAAGCAAGGCTTGCGCTACGCCTTCGAGGAACTCAATCTGCACAAGGTGTACCTTACGCATTTCGCCAACAATGCGCGGGGACGGCGCTGTTACGAGAAGTGCGGCTTCGTCCAGGAAGGCGTCCTGCGCGACCACGCATTCAAGGGCGGCAGGTACCACGACCATCCGATAATGGGCGTCATCAACCCCGTCGAGACCAGGAAGCGCCGCTGATTGGCCTTCGAAGCCCATCGACGCTGCAATCTGCTGACAGAAGCATGCCCTGCGGATGACAAAATCGCATTTCCAGTTCGCCGCTTGTACCAACGCCTATTTATGTGCTCACGGCCAATTGTATGCCGAGACAATGTCTAGCAAGGGCGCCGCCGTAGCGTTAGCATGCATTATCGCAGCTGGAGCGCTGGCGCCGTTCGCCGCCATGTCTTTCCAGGCGGAGCAGGTGCCGACGATGCCTGGGATGATACCCACTACCATCTACGGCCACGTGTACCTCGACGACGAGGCAGTCGCCGCAGGCCCGCATCTGCTGGCATGGATCGACGGCACGTCTAATTACACCCATCTGGAATGGGTCGATGGTTGTTTTTTGCTGGAGGTCGCCATCAATGGATATCCGATGCTTGATGGTGTGAAGAACGGCGGCGTCAGTGGCGACGTCATCAGAATCTCTATGGAGTCCAGCGGGACGACCTGCTGGGCGGAAGAGACCTTCCTCTGGAGCCTTGGTGCGATTTACTCATCTGATCTGCAATTTCACAGCGCTGGGAACCCTGCCCCCGTGAAGATAAACGAGATATGCGCGGACAACGGCGCTGGAGGCCATTACGTTGTCCTGTACAACCCGTCAGATGCGCCCGCGTGCCTCGACGGCTGGTACCTCGAGAAAGACGTTGACACGACGAATCCGTACAGTCAGGCCTACAACGGCGCCGGGGTCCAGCTGAGAGGCTACATCGGCGCCCAATCCATGAGGACGGTATACCTCGGGGACGGCGGCTTCCTCGGCGATTCCGCCGACGAGCTGAAGCTGGTCGGCGTAGGTGGGGTTGTGCCAACCTCCGGTGGTGGGGCCGGCAGAGCGAGCGCTGCTGGTGGAATGCCCATCGTCATGGACCGCGTCGAGTACGGCAACCAATCGGCCATTCCAGGCA
>DAIRED010000127.1:0-6595 GCA_036795795.1 Thermoplasmatota archaeon
CGGCGTGGACCTCAACCGCAACTACGGGTACGGCTGGGGCGGCGCAGGCGCATCGTCCGACCCGACGCAGATCACCTACGGAGGCCCGACTGCCTTCTCCGAGCCGGAGACCCAGGCGATAAGGGATTTCGCCAGGCAGCACAAGTTCGTTTTCGCCATCTCCTACCATTCATATAGCCAGCTGATTCTATATCCCGAGGGATGGAACTACATATCAAATACCGATACGATCATTCTCCAGAACGTCGCAAAGGGGATGTCTCAGAGGATTTCGAACACTGCCGGCGATGCGAAGGCTACCTACACTCCCGAGCAGTCGAGCGCTCTCTACACAACCACTGGCTCGGACGACGATTGGCTGTACGGCGAGCTTGGAATCTACGCGTTCTGCATCGAGCTTTACCCGTCGGTCGCCCCTGCCTCGCCATACGACGGCTTCCACCCGAACCCGTCGAAGATAAGCGCGGTCTGCTACGACAACATACGCGCTGCCTTGTGGCTCTGCCAGATTGCCGACAACCCGTACCAGGCCATCGACCACGTCAAGGTCGTCCCGCGCTCGACAGACATCAAAGTCACGAAGGGAAGCTCCGGGAACGTCATCGCCGATGTGACCGACGATGGCGTGCGCTCCGGCACATTCACAATCTCATGCACAACCCCTTCTGGATGGACGGCATCGACCGTTTCGCCAAACAGCCTCACCCTCGCTCAGAATGGGGTTGGACAGACGACGCTGACGGTCAACGTGCCGTCGGGGGCGACTCCGGGCACATACAAGGTCTGGGTCAACGCGACAATGGTCGCGAACGCGAGCTGCAAAGGCTCGAGCGTCGTGATGGTGACCGTGCCCAGCGACGGAGATGCTAGCGTCACTTCTCAAACGCCTTTCGTGGAAAAGGGGACTTACGCGAAGGGCAGCTATCGGATAGGGGCCACGGTGAAGAATGTCGGAGCCGCCGCTACGGGGGCGTTCAACGCCTACTGCAACATCACAAGGCTGGGTGCGACGGCGAACCGCGTGGTGTTCTCGGACACGATGGAAAGCGGGACAGCGAAGTGGACGACCATCGATTACGACGGCACGATGCAGACGACGAACACATGGCACCAGATAACCACGAGCAGCCATTCCGCGACTCACAGCTGGTACTGCGGCCCGGCGGCGCTGGGATCCTACGCACTCAACACCATCCAGGCGATTGAGATGGCGCAATCCGTCGACCTGAGGACCGCAACGGGGGCGAACTTGACGCTCTGGACATATTACAACATCGAGAACGGATACGATTATCTGACGGTGGAGGGCTCGCGCGACAACGGAAAGACCTGGGAATACGTTACACGTTACACGGGGACCGCGACAGCCTGGACAAACCGGACCGTCGCAGTCTCGCCGTTCATCGGTTCGTCCCAGGTGAAGTTCAGGCTCAAGTTCAGCGAAGATGGCGGCACTACGGCGAACCCGGGATTCCTCTTCGACGACGTCTACCTGACCGTTCAGGTGCCGGTCGAGACGCCGGTCTACGGCCCGACTGCGCAGGCAATCGCTTCGCTGGCTGTCGATGTGACCGCCATCCCATCGTGGACATACGCGTTCACGACTGCTGGGCGCTACCGGGTCGCAACGTGGTCCGCTCTGTCGGCCGATGGACAGGCATCCAACAATTACACTGACCGAATAATCACAATAGACGGCACGAAGGCGCTGCCGGACTTCGCGGGCGCTGTCAGGGCTGAGAACACAGGAACCGGCACGGCAATCAACGTGTCCTGGGCGGCGGCGAACGACCCGAACGCCCCTATAACGTATAGCCTCTATCGATTCGACCACAGCCCGAGCGCGGCCGAGGTCAACGCGTCGTCTCCGATTTGGACGGGAACGTCGTTATACCGCATCGACGCAGGGCTGACGTTATCCTCGACCTACTATTACGTCGTGAGGGCCGAGGACTCGCTCACCCAGAAGGATTACAACCTCGTCGTGAGGAGCGCCTCCACCGACGACGTTCTCTACCTCCAGGTGCAGTCCTCGCTCGCGGGCTTCAAGGACCTGGCTCTCGCACCCTTCGAGACCGCGATACAGACCGCGAGCTCGACGACAATCACCGCAACCGGGCAGTACATGCTCGGTGGCGCGGACGACCAGTGGGTCTCTGTAACATATGCATCCGCTCAATCGATGGACGGCACATGGAAGTTCAGCGCCAGGGGTAAAATGAGCTACTCCGGGGCGCACGGCAACCTCTATGCGAAGGTCTTCAGGCAGAGCGACGCTGGCTTGCTGTTCACGACAGTGCTGGATGACGAGGACGTCGCTGGCCATTACGCGGCTTACCACGAATTCTACTGGGAGCACACGGTCTCCGGGGCGAGCCTCCCTGCCGGCGGCAGGTTCTATGTCGAGCTCTGGCTCAGCGTTACAGCGATGGGCACCGGCGCAGGCTCCACGACCTACAAGTACGTCGGGGTGACGCAGGCTGCAGGTCCGCACGACGCATGGTTCTGCGACGTGGATGACAACACGGAGTTCGAGCTCAGCACCCCCAACAGCGTCACCGAGATGACGGACGCCAATTACGGAAATATTGCCACATCCAACGGCGCCTACGCGGTCTCTGCGCAACCAGGCACGAGCGACGAAATTTTCGCAAAGTACTCGATGGCTGTGACGAACGACCCTGCCACGATAACTGGAATCGCGCTGATGCAGGAATCCAGGGTGAGCGCCGGAACGGTCACGGCGACGATGTACGCGTTCAACGCCCTGACATCATCCTGGGACCAGGTCGGGACGACGGTCTCGATAGGCACGACGGATGTCGTGATGAACCGGTCGATAACATCGAGCTGGTTCGACTACATCTCCGACGGAAAGCTGACGTGGGGCGTCTATACGGCCGCAACAGGAACGCTCACGACCTCCGTGGATTACGCCGTCGCCGTCATCTCATACACAATACCCAACGCAGCATTCACGCTCGGATACGACAACACGGCGACGCCGTCGTGGATGAGCCCGGTCATGACCTTGGCATCCTCGTCCGCCTGGTCCAACATCACCGTCGCCTCCGGATGGAACCTCATCTCGGTCCCGATAAGCGGCCCGACGACGATGCCGGGGGCTCTGGCCGACAAGACTGGCGGCGTCGTCTGGACCCGCGCGATGTGGTACAACCCGGCGACACCCGCCGACCCGTGGATGCAGTACAACTCGGCCTGGAGCAGCGCCCTCAACGACCTAACCGCGGTCAACAACACGATGGGCGTATGGCTCTTCGTGACGACAGTGGGCGACGGCCAGATATGCGTCGGTGGCGCGGGCTACACAACACCGACGACGACCGGCATCTCGCTGAAAATCGGTTGGAACCTCATAGGCTTCCCATCTGACGACACCACTTTCACGGTCGCGATGCTCAAGGGCCTGTTCCCCGCGATAACAATCGTCGAGGGGTACAGCGGGGCGGCGACCTACCTGACTGGCACGATGAACGACTCCGACCTGATGGCGGCGGGCAAGGGATACTGGGTACTGAGCACGGCCGATGGCACGCTTTACAAGCCCTTCTGATTCGGATAAAATATATATACAGTCCGCCATATCCTTGCAGAGAGGGCAGGTCATGCAGATTCCCAGCGGCAAGATTGTCGGAACGTCGTTCGGCGGCCCGAAGGCATTCAAGGACGCGTTCGAGAAGATGGAGGGCGAGTCGCTGGACGGCTTCGTGCGCACGTCGCTGGCGAGCCGCAAGGGGTACTCCCTCGGAACGATAGTGTTCAAGGGCGGCAACCCCATCCTCGCGTCCCACAGGGCATCGGGGAAGGAGCTGCTGGGTGACGACGCCATCCCGCACATCGCCGGAGACTCCCTTTCAGAGGACTGCGTCGTCGAGATTCACACGTACGGATTCAAATCGTCGAGCGTCAGCGTCGGGCACCTGGAATCCAGGTTCCCCGAGGCCGCGGTTTCCGGCGACGTGGACCCCGTTGCAGAAGTAAAGTCTGCCGAGAAGGCCGCCAGGGCGGAGGCTGAAAAGTCCCGCGGGGCGGCGAAGGTGGAGCGCACCAGGGACGCCGGAATCGATTCGACGGAGCGCGAGCTCGCCGAGAAGAAGCGCCTGCTGGACGAGGAGCGTCGCCTCACCTCGGAGCGCGAGACGTCCCTCAGCCGCCTCAGGCAGGAGCTGGAATCCGTCAAGGCGGGAAGCGTATCCCTTTTGAAGCACTTCACCGAGGACCGCAAGGGCCTCACCCAGGATGACGTCCTCAGGCTCGCGGACAAGCGCGTCGAGGAGATGCGCCTCGACTCCCGCCGCGAGGAGCTGGACCGCAGGGAGAAGGTACTGAAGTCCGAGGAATCGACATTGTCGGCTCTCGAGAACCAGCTCGCCGCAAAGGACGCCTCGCTGCGCGAGCGCGAGTCAGAGATGCGCCGGGAAGCCGAGGCAATCGCCGAGGAGCGCGCCGAGCTGGCCGACCTCTGGAACCGAATAGGCGGCGAGACCGAGAAGCACAAGTCTTCCGAGGAGGAGCTCGAACGCCGGCTGGAGGAGTACCTTTCCAAGGAACGCAAGCTCTTGAAGCTGGAGGACGCGCTGGACGCGCGCGAATCCGAGCTCAAGGCGGCGAAGGAGAGCCTCGAGAAGGGCGCCAAGTCCCTCGAAACGAAGATGGCCGCGATGGCCAAGCGCGAGGAAGCGCTCGCCGAGCGCGAGAAGGCCGCATCGGAGGCCGAGCGCTCTGCCAAGTCGCGTTCGAAGGAGATGGCCAAATCCGAGGCGTCCATCAAGAAGGAGTCCGCAGAGCTGGACCGGGAGAGGCGCCATGTCGCCGCAGAGCTGGCCGAGCTGAACGAGCTCAAGGCGGAGCTCGAGAAGGGGCGGGAGCGGCTCGAGGCCGATGAGGAATCGCTCGCTGCCGAGCGCGACACCGTCGCTGAGCGCGACGCGGAGCTGAAAGCGCAGGAGACTGCCATTGCCGACCTCCAGGCTGCGGTGCGCACGGAGAAGGACGCCTTGAAATCGATGTCGAAGGATTTGACCAAGCAGGCCCGCGCCCTTGATTTGGAGAATCGCTCGCTGGCCGAGTGGCGCGCCGAGCTGGACAAGGCCGAGCGCGAGGCCGAGAAACTGGCCCGCGACGTGGCGGCGAAGGGGAAGGCGCTCAAGAAGGCTGAGAAATCCGCGGACCGCGCAGCCGAGAAGCTGGCCGCCGACATGGAATCGATTTCCAAGATGAGCGAGGAGCTCGGTGCAAAGTCCCAGAGCCTCTCGGACCGCGAGGAGTCCCTGAAGGAGCGGGAGGACACGCTCGTCCTCAGGGAGAAGGAGCTGGACGATTCGGTCTCGAAAGCCAAGGCGTCTGCAGCGAAGGACAAGTCCCGCTTCGCCGAGCAGCTAAAGGAGCTTGTCGCAAGGGAGCGGTCGGTTTCGGACTCCGAGGACTCGCTGGAGAAGCGCGGCGCGGAGCTCGACGCGCGCGCCAAATCTCTCGCCGCGCAGGCTTCCGAGAACGAGAAGAAGGCGTCGGAACTCGGAGCGCTCGCTGAGGAGCTAGAGGCGAAGTCAGAGGCGCTCGCTGACCGCGATAAGGAGTTGGAATCTTCCGTTGCCAGGCGCGAGCAGCAGTTCGCCGAGCGCAAGGACGACCTCGACGCACGCTCGAAGGAGCTTTCGGCGGCCCAGCGCAAGGCCCAGGCGGAGCTGAAGAAGGTCCAGGAGCGCGATTCTCAGCTCTCTGCGAAGGAGAACGGCGTGAAGAAGGAGTTCGCCGCGGTCATGAACGAGCGCGACGAAATCGAGAAGGCACGCGCGGAGCTCGAGGAGCGCGAGGCTCAGCTCAAGGACGCCCAGGACAAGCTCAAGGCCCGCGAGTGGCAGCTCGAGAAGGCGGAGAAGGAGATACGCGAGGAGCTCGAGGGCAAGCTGGCGGAGCGCGCCAAGGAGCTTGACGAGCGCGAGTCAGATATCGACTCGAAGGAAGCCGCCTACAAGAAGCGCCAGGGCGACCTTGCGAAGCTGCGCGAGGGCCTGAAGGGATTGTAGCACGGCGCACTTCCGGGGTTCGAGGGGGCCCGCCCCGCGGTCTCGAGGGATTACATATTAATAGCCCAGCGCAATCTTTCACGCGAAACAGGAGGTATCGCAGATGAAGGAGTACGATTTGGTCGTCGTCGGCGGCGTCGCTGCGGGAACCAAGGCCGCTGCCAAGGCGCGGCGCGAGAGGCGTAACTGGAAGATTGCCATCGTCACTCAGGATACCGACGTGTCCTACGCGGGTTGCGGCCTGCCATACTACCTCGGAGGCGTCATACCGAACAGGGCGGCGCTCATCGTCAAGAACCCGGACAAGCTCAAGTGCTCGAACGACCTGGACATCTTCGTGGAGCACCGGGTCCTCTCGGTAGACAGGGCCGCAAAGACCGTGCTCGTGAAATTTCTCGAAACCGGCCAGGAGTTCCCGCTGAAGTACTCGAAGCTCTTCCTGGCGACGGGGGCGCAGGCAGTGAGGCCGCCCATACCGGGCGCCGATTCGCCGCGCGTCATGACACTCAGGACGGTCGACGACGCCGACAAGCTGCTCGGCCAGGTGG
>DAIRED010000128.1:0-6568 GCA_036795795.1 Thermoplasmatota archaeon
TTGTAGCCCTGTCGACTATTTCCACGAGCTTTTTCAGGACGCGCCCGCGGCCGTAAATCGTGTAGACCATCTGCGGCGTGCCTCGCGCGCTGAGCACGCCCTCGACTTGCGAAATTTTGGCGAAAGCCGCCTCTATCGGGTCCACCAGCTTTCTCGACATCTCCGCCGGTTTCGTGGGGACGAATATCTCGGGGCGCCCGGCCAGGCTCTTCGCCCACCCGAGGGCGCAGAGTGCGCGCAGCGCCTTGTACGACGACGTGCGCGGTATCTGGGCGACGTCGGCGACCTCGTCCGCCGATGCCTCGCCGTGGGCGACGAGGGAGAGGTAGGCGCGCGCCTGGTAATCCGACAGTCCGCATTGTTTTTTCAGGACGCTGGTCACGACGTCGTACTCCTCGCGGAGGTTCCCGACGTCGACGCCGAGCATGCTCAATGGGTCCATGTGTAGCGATAACCGCTACATCAACTTAATATTTTCCTCTGCGATTGCAGGGTCAGTGATGTAGATGATTATCAAGGAGAGCGCGCTGAAGAAGGGCCTGCCCAAGATGACCGGGTCCATCTGCCCGGAATGCGGAAAGATCATCGAAGCCGAGATACGCCAGGAGGGCAAGAAGGTCGTCATGTTCAAGACATGCTCCGAGCACGGCGACTTCAAGGACACCTACTGGTCCGACGTCGACCTGTACCTCAAAGCCGAGAGGTTCGCATACGACGGCATCGGCGTAGAAAATCCGAAAATCAAGGACGCGAAGGTATGCCCAGAGGCCTGCGGGCTGTGCAACCTTCACCTCAGCCACACGGCGCTTGCCAACCTCGACCTGACGAACCGCTGCAACCTGCGCTGCCCGATATGCTTCGCCAACGCCAACCAGGCGGGCTACGTCTACGAGCCTAGCTTCGAGCAGCACGTGGAGATGATGAAGATGCTGCGCGCCCAGAAGCCTGTGCCCACGCCGGCCATCCAGTTCGCCGGCGGCGAGCCGACGATATACCCGCGCTTCTTCGACGTCATCGCCAAGGCGCGCGAGCTCGGATTCCCGCAAATCCAGGTCGCCACCAACGGCATCAAGATGGCCGAGGAACCTGGCTTCACGCAGAAGATGCTCGATGCGGGGATGCATACGATCTACCTGCAGTTCGACGGACTGCGCGAGGAGAACTACATCGCGGCCAGGGGTCGCCCCCTCCTCGACGTCAAGCTCAAGGCCATCGAGTCCGTGAAGAAGACCACGCCGACGCAGATGTCCGTCGTCCTGGTCCCGACCATCGTGAAGGGGATGAACAACGACCAGGTCGGCGAGATTGTCAAGTTCGCCATTAAGCACCGCCGGGTCGTCAGGAGCGTCAACTTCCAGCCCGTTGCATTCACTGGCCGCATCGACCAGAAGGAGCGCGAGGCCGGCCGCTACACGCTGCCGGACCTGATAGAGGACCTGGCCCAGCAGACGGACTTCGCCACGAAGGAGGACTGGTACAACGTGCCGTCCGTGACTCCTGTTTCGGAGCTGCTCTCCGTCCTGGACAACGACCCCAAGGTCGCCTTCACATCGCACCCGCACTGCGGGATGGCGACGTTCCTGTTCATCGACAAGAACGAGAAGGTCACGCCCATCACGCGCTTCGTCGACGTCGAGGGTCTCATGGAGGACCTGCTGAAGCTGGCGCACGAGAGCGAGGGGGCGATGTTCAAGTTCCCGACGAAGCTCAAGGCATTCAACACACTCAAGAGGCACATGATAGCGGAGAACATCCCCGAGGGCATGACATCCACGAAATTCCTCAAGCTGCTCGGAGGCATCTTCTCGGACAGCAGCAAGGCCAAGCTCGCGGACTTCACGTGGAGCCTCATGATGGTCGGCGGCATGCACTTCCAGGACGCCTACAACTACGACATCGAGCGCGTGAAGCGCTGCGTCATCCACTACGCCGTGCCGGACGGGAGGATAATACCCTTCTGCGCCTACAACGGCGGCCCCACGTACCGGACCGAGGTGGAGAAGAAGTTCTCCGTGCCGCTGGCCGAGTGGAAGGCCAAGCACGGCAGCGAGAACGTGTGAGGTGCTGAAATGGCCAAGAAAATCACGGTTGACACGAGCAAGTGCATGCACTGCGGCGCGTGCGTGGGCACGTGCCCCAAGAACGCGATATTCCTGAACGAGGTCGAGCTGGTCTTCAACAAGGACTGCGTCTTCTGCGGAATATGCGTCAAGACCTGCCCGGTCGGCGCACTCACGATGGAATGACGATGCGCGAGAGCTACGACGTTGTCGTGGTCGGCGCCGGCCCCGCGGGGAGCATGGCGGCTCGCTACGCTGCGGCATCTGGAGCGGACGTCCTGCTGCTCGAGAAGAGGCAGGAGGTAGGCTCGCCCATCAGGTGCGGCGAGGAGCTGTCACTCGAGTGGCTCGGCGATGTGGGCATCCGCCAGGACAAGCGCTGGATGGCCAACGTCTTCGAGTCGACGCGGATACACGCGCCGAACGGGAGGTTCTTCACCATCGGGGCCGACCTGACGCACAAAGCGTCGGGGTGCGTCGTCGAGCGCGACATCTTCGACAAGTGCCTGGCCGAGGACGCCGTGAAGGCTGGTGCAACGCTCCAGCTCAAGACCGCGTGCGTCGGACTGGAGCGCAAGAATGGAAAGATGAGGCTAACTTTGGACCACATCGGCGAGAGGAAGCACATCGACGCCAAAATCGTCGTGGGGGCGGACGGCTACGAGTCCCAGGTCGGGCGCTGGGCCGGCATCGACACGAACGTCGACCCCAAGGACGTGATGACGTGCTTCGAGTATCGCATGACTGGCGTCGAGGTGGACAAGCGCTTCACCGAGGTCTACTTCTGCAACGCGACGATTCCTGGGGGCTACGCCTGGGTCTTCCCGAAATCTGATGATTGTGCCAACGTCGGCATAGGCGTCCAAGTGTCCAAGCTGAAGGAACCGGGGATGGCGCGGCGCTACCTGGACCAGTTCGTCGCGTCGCAACCGCACCTCGCGAAAGGCTTCGCGATCAAGGCCATCGCGGGCGGCGTGTCCGTGTGCCAGCCTCTTGATAAAACCGTTGCGGACCACTTGATGCTCGTCGGCGACGCCGCGCGGATGATAGACCCCGCGACGGGCGGGGGCATCCAGACTGCGTGCAAGTCCGGCAAGGTCGCAGGCGAGGTGGCGGCGCTGGCGGTCAAGGCGAAGGACTATTCATCAGAATTCCTACAGCGCTACGAAACGGGCTGGCGCGAGCTGTTCGAGAACACGCACTGGCGCGACTACATGGTCAAGGAGAAGATGATGCACCTCAGCGACGACAGCATCAACAAGATAATCGAGACCCTCGCGGAAGTGCGCATCCAGCAGCTCTCCGTCTTCGGAATCATCGAGGCGGTGAAGACGAGGTACCCGGAGTTGCTGAAGGAGTTTGAGGATTTGATCTGAGTTGTCCGGCTCACAAACTGCTCTGGAGGGTCGAGGGCTATTCTAGGGATATCTGATATTTGGATTTTACACGATTGACAATTATTATGGTGAAAATCATGAATATAATGGAATCGAATATTCCACAATGCCAGAATATCCTTCTACGACAATTGATACCACATATCCTCTAATGTCCGTAGACGGTAATGTGATAGTGCATACATCACCGCTTTCTATGACATCGGTTCGGTCGGCATTTAGCTGCCAGGTTACGCTCAAACCATTCGTACCGTTAATGATGTGATAGGTACCTACGGGGTCTTCATAAAATAGGTTAACTTCAACCTCATCTATTGAGGCATGATTCGGCGTTATCAAAGTGATTTTTAGAACGATAACCCCACTCTCTGGATCCGAGTCGACCATACGTGCAAGAGATGCTGATAACGGGGTACTTGGGTGCCATTGGCTGTCACGTACTTGTTCTACATAAATTGCCATGCCAATGATTACTGCCACTATAAAAATAAGTCCAATAATACCAACCCACTTATCTCTCGGAGTCATGGGATTTAAATGGCATTGTTTCCTTATAAACTATTTTATCACATCTGACTTTCTATCATAACCGCGGCCTTCCGGAACGATTCACTGCGACGGTGAGCGCACGCATGCGGGGCGCCAGGGCATCGTCGAGGACCCGTACCAGATGAGCCTGAGGAAGTTCGGGTGAGGATTAGTCGCCAGAAGCCATCTTTCCCCTCTTCCACACCTGCTTCACGACGTTCCCCGCCCATCTGTACGGTATCACGTCCGCCGTGGGTGCATCCAGCACCAGGAAGTCCGCCTGCTTGCCAATCTCTAAACTGCCGACCTTCGAGCCCATTCCGATGGCGTGCGCCGCATTGACCGTCGAGGCCACCAGCGCCTCCGTCGGAGTCATGCGCATCTTGTAACAAGCAAGCGATTGAACCATCTGCATCGATTCGAGCCAGCAGTTCGGGTTCAGGTCCGTCGCGAGCGCCACGGCCATCCCCGAGGCAATCATTCCGCGCGCGTCCGCGTACCCGTCCTGCATCAAAACGTACGGAGTGCCAGGGAGCATGACGCCGATTGTGCCGCGCTTCGCGATGTATTCGTAATCCTTCTTCGGAGTCGCGAGCATGTGGTCCGCCGAGACCGCCCCGAGTTCCGCTGCCAGGCGCGCCCCGCGCAGCGGCACGACCTCGTCCGCGTGGAGCTTGAGGCCGAGTTTCAACTTGCGCGCTGCTTGCAGTATCGCGCGCGACTGCGGGATGTCAAACACACCCTTCTCGCAGAAGGCGTCGCAGTAGCGGGCTAGCTTGCGCTTCGCGACCGCCGGGAGCATCTCCCCGACGATGTGCTCGGTGTATTCGTCGAACGTCTTGAAATCGGGAGAGAGCGCGTGCGCCCCGAGGAAGGTGTGGACCACGTCTAGTCCGGATTTCTTCCGAATATCCTCGGCGGCCTCCAGCATCTTGATTTCTCCCTTCGTGTCGAGGCAGTAGCCAGTTTTGGCCTCCAAGGTGGTCGTGCCGAGCGCGAGCATCCGGCGCGCACGAGCCAGCCCCTCGGAGACGAGCTGCGATTTCGATGCCTTGCGCGTCGCACGAACGGTGGAATAAATCCCGCCGCCGCGCTTCATTATCTCCATGTACGAGAGTCCAGAAAGCTTCATGGCCAGTTCGTTCTCGCGCGAGCCCGCGAAGACCAGATGCGTGTGCGCGTCGACGAATCCGGGGACGATGGCCATTCCGCCCGCATCGACGGTTTCGCCCGCGTCGAACTTGGGCGCCTTCGATGCCTTGCCCGCATAGATGACCTTGCCGCTCCTGACGGCAAGGATGCCGTCGGAAACGACAGCGGCGTCGTTCATGGCGCGGCCCTTCCGCAAGCCTCCTGCGAGCGTCGCCAGCTGGCCGATGTTCCTGACGACCAAATCGCACGCCGCGGCACGGGCTTTCGAGGGGGGGGCCATCCCTCACACCTCTGGCGCAATCATGCTTTCTCCACAGTGCCGGCTTCGGCGTCGATTTTGAGTTTGTCCCCTGTCTTGATTTGCGAGATGTCGATTCCATCGACGCACGGGACGCCGGCCAGTATCACGCCGGTGGCGACAATGGTCTCCGTCTCCTTGTTGATTATCGCGGCGGGGCCGACCTTGTTCTTGGCGAGCCCGTAGATGACGTAGGAGCCGACGGTCGAGCCCTTGCCGTTGGGGAAGACCAGTATCTTTCCGGTGACGCTCTTACCCTCGAGCTCGTGGCCCTTCTCGATGACGATGCCGGTCTTCGCGTCGATACCGCCGTAGAATCCGATGGGCTCCTTCGAAACGATGGCCTCGCCCACGACCTTTCCCGGGAAGATGCAGCGGCCCATCATTCGGTCACCTCCTTCACGAGGTCGTCGACGCTGCGATAGACGACGCTTTGCTTGCAGAACCCAGGCAGGTAATTGCCGGCCTTTCCCGAATTGACGCCGGTGGTCTTGTAACCCATCTCCTCGATGGGGGAGACGACCATGCAGGTGTCGGCGACGACCTTCCCGCCGGCCTTCTCGATTTTAGCGACGAGGCCCATCTGGCGCGCGGTGTCCTTCACGGCCCTCGACGTGCATATCCACAGCGCCTTCTTGACCTTGCGGCCCTCGAGCTTATGCGCCAGCGCGATGATCTCGCGCAGCGACGCGTGCGGGCAGCCAAGTATCGCGATGTCGGGCTTCACCCCCGTGTTCAGCTTTGCATACGCCTCGTCCAGCTCCTTCTTGCCGAAATCGATAACCTCCAATCCGTCGGTCCTGTGGAGGGACGCCTCCGGCGTCTGATTCTGAACGTGGTAGATTCCGACCGCGCCGGACGCGGCCATCGCCGCTCCGAGTGCCTTCAGCATATCTGTGTCCGCCTCCGGCAAGCCGATGAAATAAGGCACCTTGTTCTTCACAATCTTGCCGACATGGTAGCCCAGCGCGCCGAAATCGGACATTCCGTCGAGCGGCACGCCGACCTTGACCAGGTAGTTCGGTTTTCGGTTCTCGTCGAGGTGCAATCCATAATTGGGCGTGACGCCGCAGAGCGCCGCGGCCAGCGCAGACGGCCCCCCCTCGCGGTTCGAGCGCGCGCCGATGACCGAG
>DAIRED010000129.1:0-6524 GCA_036795795.1 Thermoplasmatota archaeon
GCCTGAGGGGAAGGACCCTTTAGTACGAGAGGAACGGGGGTTCGTCGCCGCTAGTCTATCAGTTGTCCGGTAGGGCATAGCTGAGCAGCCACGCGATAAGGGATAAGAGCTGAAAGCATCTAAGCTCGAAACTTACCCTAAAACGAGGCACCATGAGACGCTCGTAGTTGACGAGATGATAGAGTCGGGGTGTAAGTGCGAAGCTTCGGCGACGCATTCAGCCCGCGACCACTAAGGTCTTCGCTAGCTGAACCTTGGCAGTTTCACAGGTTTGCGTATGGTTTTCCCCCCTGATCACAGATAGGGGAAGACAAAACGAGGGTCGCTTGAGCCCGCAAGGGCAAGCGACCCTCAAATCTCTTGTTTTTCAATCCATTGAGTGGAAGCCAGATTCGTCTGGGTTGCGTGTTATTGCCTGATCGAACGATTATCTGCATTCTCGTTCGATATGGTTTAATACATGGGTATTGTTTATGACATGATGCGATTCTCAGAACGCTATGGGCATACAGTTCCCAAATCTGTAATGCAAATAGAATCAATGGACACTGATTTAAAAATTGGGTTGTGGAATGGCATCACGATGTACTATTTTTCACACGGCTCTTTTGATCTTGTTCAGAGGCTACCCGAATTTCAGCTTTATGCTAAAGTCTGGATTCATTATTTTAAAAGATGTTTTGATGAAATGCCAGGGACATTTAATATTTTTTTATCGGAGGTAAAAAAAATTTACTTTAACGGTAAATGGTATGATGTTTACAACCTTATCGAGTATATAATAAAAAATGATACAGATAACGATAGGCAAATGAAAGCTAAAAAAAATTTCAATAAAACCCTGGAATGTGAACTCTCAGGCTATAGAATTGTAAACAACGATATAACATTAATTACGAACGATAACGAGATTCGTGAAATTGAAACCGCAATCGAGGCTTCTAAACCATATTGTGGTGTGCAAATTCACCTTACAGAAGCGCTAAATAAATTATCTGATAAACAAAATCCAGATTTTAGAAATTCAATAAAGGAATCAATCAGTGCAATAGAATCGTTGGCATGTGAAATAACCGGAAATCCTAAAGCTAAATTAGGAGATGCACTGGGATTGGTTCGAAAGAAAAAAGGATTGCATCCAGCACTAGAAAAAGCATTTAGTGCATTATATGGGTACACTTCAGATGCAGATGGTATACGGCACAAACTACTGGATGAATCAACGGTGACATTTGCAGATGCGAAATTCATGTTAATTTCATGCTCTGCATTTGTGAATTATCTGATTGAAAAATGTGCATAATAAACATGAATTTTAATTACTCTGGTAATATTAATTCTTTTTATTTTTAGTATCGTAGGCAATTACTGCCGCGATACAGATTCCAAGTAATACAATACCTGATCCCCACGCAGTATCGTTTGTGATGTTTGGCTTTATACCAATGATTATGGCCGTGTAAACAATCATAATTGGAGTTGCAATTAAAACTATTTTTCCCACAACATGCGAGAACAATCTTGCCACCGAACTCATATCGAGTCTAGAATCATTTCCCAATGACTCATTCAAATGTTCAAATTCATCAATATTAATTCCATAGCATTTTATTAATTCAACTATACTCATATTAATTTCGGTAGTGGCTTCAAAATTACTCTCTTCTAGTTGTTCCGATAACGTATGTAATTTTGACAGAAACTCAGATGGAAATTTATTTTGTTTATCGAGCATTTCGTTTATGGACACCGAAAGAACACTCATTCTGGAGGCAAACTGCCAGTAATCTTTTGAGAAGAAATCAAATGATTTATGCGTAGGGTCTAAAAGGTACTTTTGCGAGTCCCCTAAAACCCCTATTAGAGTCGATAATGACCTGCGAATATTTTTTTCCTGCTCTTTTTTCTTGGATAGGTCATCGGTTTCATTATATTCTTTTCCATGGAAGTGTATCTTCCAGATACAAAAACGTATGCTTTCAGAAACAGAATAATCACTCAGAATCGGGTAACCAAGTTTTTGTTGGATTATTTCCTTTACTAGTGAAGCGATGAATAGTGGAGCAATAATCGATCCAACAACAACAACGAGGGCAAATATTCCAAATAATGTATCAGCACCCCAGAAATTAGGTATGGTGAAATCAAAGTACAAAATGGAGATACAGAACAAGAAAAAAAGAATCGCGCCAAGAAGATAGTAATAGTTTACTTGATATTTCTTCTCTTGAATATCTATCAAGTCTTTTAATCGTCTACCACTTTTTACCTTACGCATTAAGTGGTTAAATCGTACTCTCGCATTTATACTTTCTCATACGACTTCGATGTGTTCTACAGTAATGTCTGGCTCTACCAATCCGCTACTTTCAATTAGAAACCATTCATACATTTTTCTATCAGTAATAATAAATATTTTCATTGTGCCAGGCGATTTATGCAGTGTAATGCAATCTAGCATGTATTTGGCGAATCGATTTGACAGTTGGGTATTGATTAAAGAGTGAAATGTTTCTCGACTTTTTATTTGGACAAAAATCCTGTTATCCTCTGAGACCAAATCGAACTCTCGTAAACGGCCATCTCCAATTTTTACACGCTTCTTTTTAAAGTCCATTTTATATCTTTCGGATAACACTTTACTTACGTATTTTTCTGCTCTAATAGCTAATCTCTCACTCGGAACCTTTCCTTTCTTATATTCCTCTCTCGATATGGGCATCACTTCATACATCAATTTAAACGATACATAACCTTTATGTATAACTTCATGTATAACTTATCCCATGGTCCTCTCCGTCGTCAAGAAGTGGGGCAACTCCTACGGCATCGTCCTGCCCATCGCCGCAGTGAGGGAGAACAACCTCTCCGAGAACGATACGATCGAGATTGAGATTTGCCGGAAGATACGCAGCATACCTGAGCTGTTCGGCACGCTGGCGCTCAAGGGCGACGCGCAGGAGCTCAAGGACGAGATGAGGGACGGTTGGGATGGCTGAGTACTTCTACGACAGCTACGCGATAATAGAACACCTGCGCGGCAACCCGGCTTACAAGAAATACTTCAAAGAACCGAACGGCGTCACTACAAAGTTCAACCTCATCGAGATCTATTACCATCTCCTGGACGACCCAGATTTCGCCGAGGAGGTATTTTCGTCCTTCTCGTCGGTCCTGGTCGATGTCACAGACGGCCAGCTCAAGAGAGCGATGGTCAAGCGCAAGGAGCTCAAAGATAGCGGGCTGAACATCAGCTACGCCGACGCGATAGGCTACGTCGTGGCGCGGGACAGGAAGCTCAAGTTCCTCACCGGCGACAAGGAATTCAAGAACCTGCCGTGTGTGGAGTTCGTCAGGTAAAGCTGCCCGAATCGCGTTTCTTAATAAGAATTATTAAATATTTAATAAGAAATGGGTCTTAACATGAACAGCAGGCAGATGCTCTTAGTTGGGGCTAGTGCTGGAATCGCAGCAGTTCTGCTCGTTGCGGCGCTCTTCACGGGTGTCATCGATACCAACGACGATAAGTTGGGGGTCGTCGCCAGCTTCTACCCGCTGGCCTACATGGCCGAAGAGATCGGCGGCGAGCGCGCGAGCGTCCGTTCCCTAATCCCGCACAACACCGAGGTCCACGCCTGGTCTCCCGCGCCTACCGACATAGTCGCCGCGGACAACGCCGACGTGTTGCTGTACAACGGCGCCGGCCTAGACCACTGGTTCGAGGACGACGTGCTGCCCGCTCTCGGTGATAAAGTGCGCATCGTCGTCGAGACGACCGAGGGGCTCGAGTTAATCCCGGGTGGGGAGCACGGAGACGAACCGGAAGGCGATGACCACGGCGATTATGACCCGCACACCTGGCTCAGCCCATACATGGCGCGGCTCCAGGCGGAGAAAATATACGATGCCTTCGTAGAAGCCGACCCGGACGGAGAGGAATATTACAGCCAAAGATGGACGGCGCTTTCCGGCAGGCTGGACGCCCTGGACGCGGCCTACTCGAACGGCCTGGCGAACGCCACGAACGGCACGGCGATAGTGTCGCACGCGGCCTATGGCTACCTGGCCCACCGGTACGGCTTCGAGCAGCGCGGCGTCATCGGGCTCTCTGCGGACGAGCAGCCATCCGCGGCTGAGCTGGCCGACCTTGTCGACCTGATGGTCGCCGAGGGGATACGCGCGGTCTACGTCGACCCGATATACTCAGACGCATTCGTTCAGACATTGAAAACCGAGCTGCAATCGGGGACGGGGGACGAGGTAATCATTTTGAGCCTCTACCTCGCACTGGGTCCGACGGACGGTCTGGACTACGTCGAACAGCTGGAGAGCAACCTCGACGCGCTGGAAAGGGGGCTCGCCGGGTGACGGACGAAGGGAACGCACCGGTCCTCGAGGTGGAGGGCCTCGACATTTCGAGGGGAAACGACCTCGTGGTCAAAGGTGCCAGCTTTAAGATTCTCAAGGGCGAGTACGTGGGGATAATCGGCCCGAACGGCGGAGGGAAGACCACACTCCTCCTCGGCATCCTCGGCACACTCAAGCCCGACCGTGGGACTATCAAGATGTTCGGAAAGGACGCATCATCTTTCGACGAGTGGGAGCGCGTGGCATACGTCTCGCAGAATGCGGTGAACTTCGACGCAACGTTTCCGATGACCGTCCGGGAGATGGTCTCACTCGGACGCGTAGGGCGGCGCAACCTCGGCAGGAAGCTCGGGGCGGAGGACTGGAAGGCCGTCGACGAGCACATCGCCCTCCTGGAGCTGGAGGACGTCGCTGGAAAAAGAATCGGCGAGCTGTCGGGTGGCCAGAAGCAGCGCGTCTTCGTTGCGAAGGCGCTCGTGCGCGGCCCGGAGCTCCTATTCCTGGACGAGCCAATCGCCGGCGTGGACCCGAAGGTCCAGGAGGCGTTCTACAAGAAACTGAGCGACCTGAACACGCGGCTGGGGCTGACCGTCGTCATCGTCTCGCACGACCTGACCGCGGTATTCTGCCGGATGTCCAAGGTCATCTGCGTCAGCGGCGAGGTAAACGTCTCGGAAATCACCGAGGGTTTCGAGCCCAGCGAGCTCCTCCGCAAGGCGTACGGCGAACACTTCCACTTCGTCTACCACAGGCACGAGTGCGCGGGGGATTTCCATGGCGCTTGACCTGGCGTGGCTCGGCATATTCGGTTACAGGTTCTTCCAGAACGCCCTCCTCGGCGGGACGCTCGCCGCCGCGGCCTGCGCGTGGGTCGGGCTCTTCCTCATTCTCCGTAGGGAGTCGATGCTCGGCGACGGCGTAGCGCACACGGCCTTCGGCGGAATCGCCCTCGGCCTGCTTCTGGGCATATCTCCCCTTCTGGCGGCACTGGTCGTGTCGATTGTCTCAGTTTTGGGCATAGCCTACATGAGAAAGAAGGGCATCGCCAACTCCGACGCCGCCATCGCTGTCATAATGGCGATGGGCTTCGCCCTCGGACTCATAATAATCTCGCTGGCCGGGGGTTTCAACGTCGAACTCTTCAGCTACCTGTTCGGTTCGATACTCACGATAAGCTCTGGGGATCTGGCGCTCGTCGCCGTCCTCGCCCTGGTGACGCTGGCAT
This sequence comes from Thermoplasmatota archaeon, assembly GCA_036795795.1. GTDB lineage: Archaea > Thermoplasmatota > Thermoplasmata > SG8-5 > DAIRED01 > DAIRED01. Next base: position 5,594 of record DAIRED010000129.1, read on the forward strand.
TCCTCGGGACGTTCTACAAGGAGCTGATGTCGATGACCTTCGACGAGGACGCCGCGAGGATGACTGGCATCCCAGTCGGCGCGATGTCGGTTGCGTTCAACATCCTCGTCGCCACGACTATCGTCGTTTCCATCAAGGTAATCGGAATCATCCTCGTCACGGCCCTGATGATAGTGCCTGGCTTGACCGCGCTGCAGCTCAGGCTCTCCTTCAGGCGGACTGTCGCAGCGGCAGTGGGGTTCGGAGTGCTGGCCACACTGACAGGATTGCTGATATCGTCTGCCTACGGAGTCGCCACGAGCGGCGTCGTCGTCTTCGCCGCCGTCGGGCTACTCCTGTTCGTCGCAGCGTATCGGAGGCTGGCCTGATGGGAGGCTCCCGCGACGCGGCCAAGGTCGTCTCGCTGAGCCTGCCGGAGAGCATCCTGACGGACATCGACAAAGCCGCCAAAGAGATTGGTTATCCGAGCCGCTCCGAGCTGGTGCGCGACGCCGTGCGCGCGTTCCTGCGCGAGCGCGCGGAGGTCGCCGCCCTATCGGGCCACGTTAACGGGATAATCATTCTTGTCTACGACCACGGTTGCGCCGCGAAGGTCTCCGAGGTCAGGCACCGCCACATGGGCGTCTTCAAATCCTTCATGCACGCCGATTTCGACGGCGGGGACGACTGCTGCGAGGTGCTGATGTTCTGCGGCGACGCTGGAAAGGTGCGCGAGTCCTACGACCAGCTGGCCACCCTCGTCGGCGTGAAGGAGACGAGGCTCTTCCTGGCCTGAACATACATCACCCTTTTATCTCCCCTGAGCGCTCATGGGGCCGTGAGCCTTTTACCCGACTACGGCGACACGGCGGACCCCAACGTGAGGGCCAAGTATGGGCGGCTGGAAGCATACGTGGGGCTCGGCGGCAACGGGCTGGTATTCGCGGGCAAA
>DAIRED010000130.1:0-6454 GCA_036795795.1 Thermoplasmatota archaeon
CCGACCGTAGACATGGCGAAATGCTCCAAGTGCGGGACGTGCGCGGAGAACTGCCCGCACGACACGTACGACTGGGAGGAGAGACCAATAGTCGCGAGGCCGTACAACTGCGTCGTCGGATGCACCGGTTGCGCGAACAACTGCCCCGAGGGGGCGATAACGTTCCCGACGCTGGCGTGGCTCGCGGGCGAGCTGAAGCGCCTGAAGAAGAAGCACGGTGAGGGATGACGAGGCAATGAGGTGGTGAGGATGGCAGAAAATGGAAAGGGGGAGAGCGACGGAAAGCTGGGTTGGATAGACAGATTGCTGGCGGTGTGGGTCGCCCTCTGCATCGCAACCGGGCTCTTGCTGGGAAAATATTTTCCCGGCATCAGCGAGCACCTCGAAATCGGCATCCCAATCGGTCTCTTCCTGATGATTTACCCCGCGATGACTAAAATCGAACTGGGCGAGCTGAAGGCCGCAATGAAGAGCAAGAAGCAGGTCGGTATAATCGCCTTCTTCAACTACGCCGTCAACCCGTTCCTGTTATTTGCGCTGGGATACATATTCTTCGAGGTAGTCCTCCAGGATCTCGGGCTCATCACCCCCGAGGCCGCGCGCTACCTGTGGACCGGGTTAATTCTGCTCGGTGTGGCACCGTGCATAGCGATGGTCCTTGTCTGGACAGACCTCGCGAAGGGGAACGGCCCCCTCGGGATAGTGCTGATGGCGTGGAACTCCATCATCCAGGTCATCACGACGCCGTTCTACATCGCATTGCTTGTCGGCGCGTACATCGCCATCGACATACTTCTCATAGGTCAAAGCGTGCTCCTGTACCTGGGCTTGCCGCTGCTGCTGGGTGTATTGACCAGGAACTACGTAATCAAGACCAAGGGAGAAGCCTGGTTGAAGGAGAAACTGCTGCCTAAATTTGGAGCCATGCAACTAATCGCCCTGCTCTTCACGATGGTGGTCATGTTCTCCCTGAAGGGCGGCGTCATCATAGACAACCCACACCTCGTCTGGCAGATGGCGATACCTGTCGTGCTGTTCTTCTTCCTGCTGTACAACATTGTGTTCCACACGTGCAGGCGCATGGGTTACAACTACGAGGACTCGACCACGATGGGATTCCACTGCACCGGCAGGAACTTCGAGCTGGCCATCGCCATCGCGCTGACCGCCTTCGCGACGATGCCGATGGTTGCCGTCTCGACGGTCGTCGGACCGTTGATAGAGATTCCGGTGATGCTCATGCTGGTTTGGATGTCGCTGAGGCAGAGGGATAAGATAATGGCCAATAAAGTTTAAGTCTTGGCAATGCAAAGGGACTAATCTTAAATAGTACCATGATATTACAGTAATTCACAGCAATATTGGGGTGTAACAATGTGCGATTGCGGATGCGAAAAGAACCCGTTGAAGAAGTATATCCAGGCACTGCACTGCCCTACCAGATGGGACATCATCAGGTTCATCGGGAAGGGCAAGAAGAGCACGAAGGACATACAGAAATTCCTCTCCAAGAGCGAGAAGGGCGTGACCCAGTCAGGCGTGTATTATCACCTCTCAGCGCTCAAGGCGGCGGGCATCATCGAAATGGCGGAGTACAAGGAGAAGGGCGGCGGCGCCCCCGAGAAGGTCTGGAAACTGAAGACCCGGAAGATAACCATCTACCTGCTGGAGGAAAAAGATTGAGCGACGTGGATTCAGCTATAACAGCCGAGAACATCGCCAAGAGGTTCGGCAGCATCCAGGCCGTCGGCGGCGTCAGCTTCGCCGTCGCCAGGGGGGAGATGTTCGGTTTCCTCGGCCCCAACGGCGCGGGGAAGACCACGACGGTGCGGATGCTCATCGGAATACTGATGCCCGACTCCGGCAGGGTCACGCTGGACGGCGTGGACATGGCGAAGGATCCAATCAGGGCGAAGATGGTCACAGGCGTGATACCGGAGATTGGGAACGTCTACGCGGACCTCACCGCCAGGCAGAACATGGCGCTGGCCGGGAAATATTACGGACTTTCCAAGGAGGTCATCGCCAAGAAAACGGACGAGCTTCTCACCCGGCTTGGGCTCTCGGAGCGAGCGGACAGCCGCGTCAGCACGTTTTCGAAAGGGATGAAGCAGCGCATGAGCATAGCCTGCGCCATCATCCACGAGCCGAGAATCCTATTCCTGGACGAACCCACCGAAGGCCTCGACGTCCAGAGCAAGCGACTCATCGTGGACACAATACGCGACATGAACCGCCAAGGCTGCACCATCTTCCTGACTACGCACAACATCGAGGACGCGAGTCGCATTTGCCAGAGAGTCGGAATCATCTACAAGGGAAAGCTCGTCGCTGTGGACCGGCCCGAGATGCTCAAGGGAGCTTTCGATAAAAACCAGGCCATCGAGGTATCGTTCGACCGTGCCGTAGATCCGGCTGCGCTAGCCCACGCTTCGATATCCAAGGTTGAAGCCTGGGGTGATAGATTGCGCCTCAATACCGACGACCCGGACGCGACCATCAAGCACGTGGCCACTTGGGCTCAGGCGAACGGCGCGCGCATCGTGACGCTGACCATGGCCGGACCGAGCCTCGAGGAGGCTTTTGTACAACTCACGGGGGGTGCGAAATGAGCCTCTCGATATTCGTCAGGGGGGTACTGGTCACCGCAGATAAGAACGCGAAGATATATTACAAGAAGGCGCCGGTGATAATATTCGGCCTTCTCTTCCCGCTTTTCATGTTCATCTCGTTCTACCTTGGGAGGGAGATTGACATCGTTGCGTTCTTCCCCGGTTTCCTGGCCATGACGCTCTTCTTCACGGCGTCCGCTTTGGGGCCTCTCATCACCCCCTGGGAGAAGCAGGCAGGGACATACGAACGGCTGCTGTCATACCCCGTGACTGTGGGCACTATATTAGCGGGGGACGCGCTGGCGAGCTTGGTATTCGGCACCGCCCTGACTTCGGTCGTGCTCGTCGTGGGGCTCGCGTTCCTTGGTGCAGCGGTCACCAATGCGGCCTTGGCAGTTATCGCATTGTTTCTCGGGAGCGCGTGCTTCGCCGGCATGGGCGTCCTGCTGGCCTCGACATCCTCGCGCACGCCGTCGAACGTGATGATGCTGTCGAGCCTCATCAGGTTCCCGCTCATCTTCGTCAGCGGGGTATTCGTGCCGCTGTCGCAACTGGACGGCACAGTCCTGTTCGTCTCGTACGCATCACCACTAACATACCTCGTGGATCTCTTCAATGTCGGACTCGGCGGAACCTCGACCTTCCCGGCATGGCTGGATATCCTGGTCCTGGCACTTTACACGACGGGGTTCATGGTGGCCGCGAACGCGTTGCACCGGCGGAGCTTGGCCAAGGGAAACTGATGCCAAAGCAGAGGCCCTGACGGCTCGATGCAGGGGCAATTGCGCGACCTAAATTTCGCCGCTCCCTAACGTCCCCGCTCGTCGCCCCATATCAGCTTGTGCAACTGCGGGAGCACGCGGACGTCCAGCTTGTCCTTCAGGACGGCCTCGGCGAGCCACTTCATGTTCGTTCCCCCGACCGGGGTGAAGATGATTTCGCAGCCGACCTTGTGGGCCTTGAGGATGCCGCGCGCGAAGTTGTAGTCCTCCTGGTTGGCGATGACGAACTTCAGCTGGTCCGTCGGGCCAAGCACCTCGAAGTTGGCGTCCAGCGTCTTCCCATCCATCTTCGACGATGGGCACTTAACATCCATGCTTATGGTCAGGCGGGGGTCGCAGGGCATATCCTCCAGGGATTGCGTGCCGTTCGTCTCGAGCGTCACCTGGTTGCCGTTGGCCAGGAATCGGTTAATCAGGCGCGAGATTCCTATCTGGAGCAGCGGTTCGCCGCCGGTGATGCAGACGTGGCGGGTGCTCATCGCGATGACGTCGGCGAATATCTCGTTCGAGCTCCTCTCTTTGCCGCCCTCCCAGGCGTACTTGGTATCGCACCAATCGCACTCGAGGTTGCAGCCAGCGAAGCGCACGAACGCCGTCGGCGACCCGATGTGGAGCCCCTCCCCCTGCAGCGACTTGAATATTTCTATTACTTGCATTGAATCACTTCTGCGGTTCCACGATTACCTTCATCGAATCCTTTGCCTCCGCCACGAGCTTGAACCCTTCCTGGGTCTGCGCTAGCGGAAGCCTGTGCGTTATCATGTCCTTGACGTTCATACTGCGGGACGCGATGAGCTCCAGCGCCTCCCTCATGTCCTGGATGGCGCCGGCGTACGACGTGTGGACGGTGACGCAGCCGCGCCAGAGCTCCCAGAGCGGAATCGGGACCGTCTCGCCAGGCTTCGTCGGGGCGAAGAGGAGCACGTGCCCGCCCCTGTCGACGGAGCGGAAACCCTGTGAGAAAGCTGGCATCGCGGCTGTGCAGACGATGACGATGTCCGCACCTTTGCCCTTGTTCAGCTCCCTAATCCTCATCGGTACATCCTCCTCGGCGGCGATGACGGTGTCCGCACCCAGGCGCTTCGCCATATCGAGACGGTAATGGCTCACGTCGGTGGCGACGACGAGGGACGCGCCAAGAGCCTTCGCCAGCTGAACGTGGATGAGCCCGGAGATGCCGCTCCCGATGACGGCGACGGTCTTCCCCTTCTTCATCCCCGCCTTGCGCTGGCCGCGCACGGCGCAGGCGACCGGCTCGACGAACGTTCCCTCCTCGAAGCTCACTCCCTCGGGGAGCTTCAACGTGCCCGTCTCGACCTGGGCCTTCGGCACTCGTACCAGCTCCGCGAAGCCGCCGGGCTCGAAGTTAGTGGAGCGTAGCGAATCGCACACGGTCTCGTTCCCGTCCTTGCAGTAATCGCACGAGTAGCAGGGCACGTGGTGCGTCGCGACGACCCAGTCGCCGGGCTTGAACGTCGGGGAGTTGGACTCCACGATGAACCCAGCTATCTCGTGACCGAGGACGAGCGGCGCCTTCTTGATTCTGTACCACTCCATCACGTCCGAGCCGCATATGCCGGATGCCATGACCTTGACCAGGAGATCGCCCTGGCCGATTTTCGGCTGCGGGCGCTCCTCGACCCGCACGTCCGAGTTGCTGTAATAGACGGCCGCGCGCATTATTTCCTGCCCCACCTGCGCTTCGCCTTGACGCTCTTGTAAATCTCGTGAGCGTCGTTGGGCTTCGTGCCCTCGTGGACGACCGCCCTCACGGCCTGTATCATCGCCACGGGGTCGTCAGACTGGAAGATATTGCGCCCCATGTCCACGCCCACGGCTCCGGACGCGATGGCGCCGCTGGCCATCTTGAGCGCGTCCAGCTCCGGCAGCTTCTTTCCGCCCGCGATGACAATCGGAACGGGGCAGGTGTCGACGACCTCCTTGAATCCGTCGACGTAGTACGTCTTGACGATGGACGCGCCCAGCTCCGCCGCGATTCTGGATGCGAGGGCCATGTACCTGGCGTCGCGGACCATCTCCTTTCCGACCGCTGTTACGGCGACGACCGGGATGCCGTATGCCTGGGCTTCATCCACGATTTCGGTGAAGGCCAGCAGCGTGTCGCGCTCGAATTCGGCGCCGACCATTATCGAGAATGCGACCCCGGCGACGTTGAGGCGTATCGCGTCCTCTATCGATGTCGAGATTCCCTCGTGGAGCAGCTCCTTGTTGAGGATGCTGGTGCCCCCCGATACTCGCAGGACTATCGGAACGTCGCAATCGGGGCTGACGTAGTGGCGCAGCGCCCCGCGCGTAAGCATCAGCGTGTCGGCGTACGGCAGCAGCGGGTCCACGGTCTTCTTGATGTTCTCCAGCCCCGTCGTCGGGCCCATGAAGTACCCATGGTCGACGGCGAGCATGACTGTCTTGCCGCTCTTCGGCTTTATAATCCTGGACATCCGGTTGGCCATTCCCCAGTCCATGTGAGCACCCAAGTGGGGATGGGCGGGGGGGTAAAAAAAGGTTGGGTGGGTTAAATTTCCGAAAGCCAACCCCGCAAAGATTCCTTGATATCTTTCCAATCGGTATCCCAAAGCATGAATGGCATGCGCCCTTTCTCCGCGTCTCCGAAGTAGGAAAGGCTGAATAGGACGTGCGCCACGTCCTCGGTTTCGTACTTGCGCTGATACAGTTCGACCAGTTTGAGCAAAGGCCGGTGCTTGGCGCACAAGGCGTAAACATCGGCGAAATCCTTTTTCGAGCCGCGCTGGGCTACTGCAGAGAGTTTCATGCACGCCAGGTCATCGAGTGAGGCGATATCGCAATGGCATTTCGTCATCTTTTCAACAGGGGCCAGCAAAGGGTAACGGTACTCCATGAAGCTGCATTTGACGCCTGAGATGGATGCATGGAGCGTCCCCTTCGAGACCGACACGACCTTGAATCCAGGGACTTCCTCCTTCAGTTCGATGGCGAGGGCCATCGCATCCACTATCTTCTCCTCTCGGAACCAGTCCAGGTCGATGGACTTGCGGTGGCCCAGGTGAAGAGTGACGGCCG
>DAIRED010000131.1:0-4443 GCA_036795795.1 Thermoplasmatota archaeon
GCAGGCACGCTGTCGCCATCCTGACGAGGCACAAGTCGAAGCTCTACGACTTCCTGGACCCGGTGATAGACGACGTCGCTGCGGAGCTGCAGAAGGAGGTCGCTGAGCACGACAGGGAGTGGATAACCGACGAGGTCCAGAGGCAGATGCTGGAAGCTGGGGTGTACGTCTTCACGGAGATGGGGAAGCAGAAGGCGAGGGAGATTGCACAGCAGATAATTGAAGAATTGTTGACCACATTATAATTTGTTTTTATCAACAATCCATAAGTGAAACTCAGGATATTCTCCCGCTAGCAAGTTCTGCCAGATTTTTTATAAGACCCTCGTACTCTTCGTATGTGTAATCCAATTCGAAGTTCGCGCTTCCTTTGACCCGCTTCATCCTCGGCACGACGTTCCCTTCTTCATCGAAGGAGGCATTGACACAACTGAAGAAGTACACCGCTGATCTGAAGAGACTTTTGGCACGCGCATTATCGCGGAGAAATGCTAGGGTCTTCGGGCACATGCGGGCCATGAACTTCTCGCCATATTCGCTCCTCTTATCGCACTCTGAGATTAGTGGATGAATCGGGGATATAGCCATATCGGTAAAGACTCCTTTATCAATCATGTCGAATTTGGTGAGCACGAAAACGACATCGAGGGAGTTATCTCCTGAATTGTCTCTTTTCGCCTCTACAATCCGCGATAAAAACGAGCAAAACGCTCCATCCGCCGGAACCGGACCATCGGGCAAATCACTTGCATCGAGTAGAAAAACGAACACATCGTTATCCGCAGCTTTTTTGTATATTGGCTTTTCCATGAAGCCAACAAGATGACATATATCCACCATGTATATGTCGATGACGACGGTGTTGCCCTCTGCACGGTTGAAGAGTTTTGAAAGAAAACCACCGGACGAATACACGTACGAGCACGATATCTTCAATACCCCTGCGGGGAGGAATGGCCATTCCCTTGACCGGAGTTGGTTGTAAATGCCCTGCATCGCCTTTATCTGGACGGGCTCGGCAAAGAAGCGAAAACCGCTCTTCTGGCCTGTGCGATTAGAGAAGTCAACCTGCGCCATGTAGAGCAGGCCGGTGAACGTCGTCCTGCCCGAACCGTCGGAACCGAATACGCCCACGTTCAACGTCATTGTTCAGTAACGGTGATTTCTTCGCGTTCTCGTATCCCGTCAGGCATCTCGTTGGCAATCTTCTTGAAGTGCATTATGAACCTAGCGTACTCATCGTACGAGAAGTCGATTTCATGCCCTGCGCCATCCAAGATTTTCCTTTGGTTTGGGACTGCCTTGCCATCCTTCCCAAACTTGGTATTCACGTAGCTGAAGAAGTATTCCGTGCGGTCGAAACTCACGTTCATCAATTTTCCACCTTTCAGAAGCGCAAGCGTCTGGCCGAAGAAGTTCCTCAAAATCTTCTCGCAGTAATCCCTCCGAATGTTAGAGTTATTGAGGTCAGCATAGGTCTTAATATCCTTCGGTATCTCCATATCCTTGATCATCACCGCGTTCTCATCCTGGAATAGAGTGTCGAACTTCGTAAAGACGATGACTGGGTATATCTTTCTCTCTTTCGGGTCTGGCTTCTCGGAGTTGTACTGCGCAATCATGGATATGAGCGTAGCCATTATGCCATCGTACTCCAACATGCTCCTGTACTCGTCGGAGTCGCAGTCTTCGGTTATCTTGCTGGTGTCTATCAACATCACAAGAACACGGGACTCTAGGAGGCTCTTCGCTATATCTGTCAATTTCTTGCTCTGTACCCCATCTGGGGTCTTGGTCATGTCTTGTATATCTTCCCCGGCGACATCGTAAACGTTGAAATTTATCGTCGCGAACGGGTGAATCCAGTCTCTCTCACGCATCCACTGAGGAAGCACGGCGCCATGCAGCATCTTCTCGTAACCGAAGGTGAACCTCAACATGCTCTTCTGACCCTTTGTTGTGCCATCCGGCCAAGCACTTGTCTTGAGGTTCTCGTAGAGTTTCCGGATGATGCTCAGGGCGGTCGGGTCAGCGTAGAACCTGAAAACGTCCTTGTTAGCCGGGTCGTTAGTGAACCTTATCTGGGCTGCATAAAGCAATCCTATGAAGGTTGTCTTGCCAGCAGCCCTGTCCCCCAATATCGCGGTCGGCATTTGTTGTCCCTCCTTGGTATTTCAGCGCCAACGAATCGGCAAGGTGATATATTAAGGTTTATAAAGAGCACCTATCCAAAGATGTCGTCGAGTGCCGCCTTCACATTCTCTTTGTCACCGACGTCCATCGGCCTCATCGGATCGTAGACCAGCATCGCCCACGAGCGCGTAGGCTTTATTCCTGGGTCTTTCTGTGTTATTATCAGATTGAACAGCTCTGCGGCATCGGGGTACGGAACGTCGGAGAATACCGACATCGGCATCGCCCTGAGCTTCAGGTCGAAAAGGACCGAGAACATGTAGGACATCCGAGTCCGCTCCTGGGAGGTGGAATGGGGCACCCACAATATGATTCTCTTCTTAGGGTCTTTCTGGTAGATTTCGACGATGTTGTTCATGGTTTCGCGGTTGAGGTGCTTGCCGAGGCCTTTGACGTATTCGTCCAGATTCAGAGATTGCGGCTCGACCTCTAGGGGGGAGAGATCACCTTTTATAGACGGTCCGGGCTTTTCGGCGCCTGCCATCGCTGCGTCTAGCGCCTCGTAGGTCACCCTGCCGTCCCTCATGCAATCCTTCGGAACGATGGCGGTGTGGTTTTCGAGTGAGCCGCGGCCGATGTCGTCCTTGCTCTGCCGAATCCTGGAAAATAGGATGTGGTTCCCGCCCGAGATTATGACTCGGAGGGGGTCGACGATTGACTTCATTTGGCCCTGGCTAACGGGGAGGAACAAACCACGGTACATATCGGTATAGGGCTCGACGCTCTTCGGATCCGAGGTTCCGAGCAACCTGTATCCCTCGTCGTTCCCGTATACGAATCGTTCGATGCGAATCTTCTTCGCGCCAACTCCTTCTGAAATGAAAACCACCGGATTCCTGTATATTGAAGTCGGTATAAAAGATTTAGGGCGTATATGTGGCTATAAAACAGGTGTGGGCATCATACGATTTGATAGACTATTTTCTTCGCTTTTCGGTCGAAGGCCTCTTCAACCGTCACCTTCCGCGTCTTACCGCCGATAACCCATCGTTTTCCAGATGCTGTTATAACTGGGTTCACGAAGCAACCAAGAACCTCCTCGAAATACCTCCATTCGGTTTCCGTTTCCTTACATGCTATTGTATGGGTATTGTTACAAAGTAGCTTTACGAGCATCGCAAGTCCTCGCTTGAAAGCGTCATCCCCTTTTATGTATTGAATAAGGCGCACGTCTTTATAATGTCCATAGTCTTTCATCTCTGTTATCATATGGAGAAAGATTTCTGATTCTACGATTAACTCAAGGAAATGCCTGTAACCATAGTCAGGGAAACGAATCGCCTTTTCCCTCTCGATATACGGGAGATTGATTGGCTGTTCGTTCATTATGGATTTACTAATATACTCGCTCCACTCTTCCTTCGTACCGTCCTTCACAAGTTGTTCTATCGTTTTCGTAGGTTGCGGTGGTGGTGTGGATACCGCTGCTGGGAAGACGCTTTCCTGTGCTACTTGCTGGCTTTGAGTGTGCGTACCACTAGATATTGGTTGTGATGGTTGGAGTGAACGGGAAGGAGAACTCTGAGCTTGTATTTCAGGAGTTGAGGGTGGATTTTCTTGTTGTTTCCTTTTCTTCCACCAAGGTATTACGAACTTATAAACTGAAATGGCTCCGCCAATTATTCCTAAAATAGTAGACAGCATTCCGAGAATATTCCACCAATTTATACTATCGTTTGACGATGGGGGTGCTGAGACCCTAACGATAAGCGTATCAATCCCGGTGTTTCCTGCAACATCAGAGACAGTTAATGTCATGGTGTAATTGCCCATTGTCCAGAATGTGAATTGTGGCGAGACGCCGTAGAGGGTTCTAGCAGTATTATTGTATGTGAATCTCCAAGTATAATTAATAATCCCCACGTTGTCAGTAGATGCAGTTGCGTCTAATGTCACTATATTGCCAATGAACACGTTTTGGTCCGCGCCTGCATTCGCCACAGGAAGGGTGATATCTCCTGACGATGCCCCAACACGGACTAGCATCGTGTCTGTATCCCAATTGCCAGCGGCGTCCGTCACGTTCAAAGTAACAGTGTAGTTCCCAACCACCCAAAACTTGAATGTCGGGGACACTCCATATATGTGGGTCAGCGAGCTATTGTATGTGAAACTCCAGGTGTAGTTACTAATCCCAATGTTGTCCGTCGAGCCGGAGCCGTCGAAGGATACTAGCACACCCGCATTCACCTGCCGGTCCGCGCCTGCATTCGCCACAGGAAGGGTGATATCTCCTGACGATGCCCCAAC
>DAIRED010000131.1:4543-6426 GCA_036795795.1 Thermoplasmatota archaeon
GGTGTAGTTACTAATCCCAATGTTGTCCGTCGAGCCGGAGCCGTCGAAGGATACTGTTGTACTAAGATTCACATTCTGATCGGGTCCCGCATCTGCAATTGGGGAGGTAGTGTCAAGGATTGGAACACCTCCGTTATTGGTATAAAGGATTGTGCCAGCATCTCCCACTACCCATCCTATATCTTCAGTCCCAAAATCAACACCTCTAAGGTATTGTGTAGTTCCACTGTTCAGATATTCTGTGTTAGAGGTTAGAACCTGGCCTCTAATAATTGTACCAGTCATACCTACCGTGTTCCAATTACTAGAAGCATAACTAACGTCTAAAAGAGGTGTATTTCCAGATGTTGTGTGAAGCAAATCCCAAGTGGTTCCACCATTCTCTGTTTTAAACACCTTGCCAGGATTATTAGGGGGATCATTTGAATGGTATGCAACTATATATCCATAGGTACTTCCCGAAAAACTAATGCGGTTACAAAGATATCCTGTGGCAGTAATTGATTGAGCACCGTACGTTGCGAATCCATCATCTGAGAAAAGAACAAAACCATTACTCCCGCTTGAGCCAGTAACCCAGGCATGAGTTAAATCAAGGTAATCAACACCAAACGTAACTTGGTTAACTAATTTTTGTTGAAAAAACCAATTTGATCCTCCAGTTGTAGTGCGAAAAATGTAACCATCACTACCTTTCGTTCCCACAATTATTCCGGCATCACCTAACGCAAATCTTACAGCCTTTAATTGTATGTCTTCATAACCTCCAGGTAAAGATTGAGGTGCCCAATTTTGCCCCCCATCTGAAGTATGTAAGATTAATCCATTAGGTGTATCTCCGACAGCCCATCCAAGGTTATTATCATAAAAGTAGACATCCCTTAAAATGCCTGTGCCAATATAATACTGTTCCCACCAAGTGTCACCATTATTGCTAGTGTTGATTATTAGTTGGCCGGCTCCAACCGCCCAAGCTTTGGGGAACAGATTTGCCACTGCTTGAAGGGACTCGCCGGGTCTTGGACTAGTTTGAGCTACCCACCCAATATCTGCGGCTTTTGTTTCTGTAGTTATAAATGGTGTGAAGCAAACGCTCACGATTACCACGCTCAGCATTATTGTTACAATTCTCCTCATATTTTACACCTCGCGCCACTATAGCGGTCTCCACCACCTACGGACGAATACGTGCCTTCAGCCCTTGTTTTCATCGGCTCATTTCCTAAATGACCGTTTCGATTCGTTTGCCACACAAATCAAGTAATATGATTACTCCTTATTAATATATCGAAAGATCAGTAGAAATTATCCAAACTCTACGCCATTATAATCCCGTCCTGGCGCCCCCTTCGTCGCCCCCTCCACCCCATCTTCTACCCCCATCATCATCTCCAGCAGCTCCCTGAACTTGTCCGGGTGCATCAGGACTAGAGCCACGCGCTCCTCAATCTCCGCACCCACCTTCGTCTTGAACTCGATGGCGACGGCGTCTCCGTTCAGCCAGACGACGAACTCGTTCGCGTAGACCGGGAGAGGCGTCATTTGCCTCTCCCGTTGTATCGAGTCCTAGCCGTGCGCACAGCCCCCTCCGCGACGTCCGGGAGCGCCACAGCAGAGAAGAAGGCCGTTAGCACGTTGGAATCCACGGCGACGGCCGTTACGAGCCCTATGAGCCCCGAGAGCAGGCAACCGAGGTAGAGCTTCCCGTCATAGACGTGGGGGAGGACGAGTACGCCTCCCGAGTGCAGAGCGGTGTGGAGGAGACCCCCTGCGAAGCCGAGGGAGGCGAAGAGCAGGACATCGTGGGGGGTCATGGGTCACCTTTTAACAGGGAAAGGGCGGGTTTATGGTGGAGTGAAAGCGGAGTCATTGTGGAGTCTTCC
>DAIRED010000132.1:0-6340 GCA_036795795.1 Thermoplasmatota archaeon
AAGCCGGCTTTGTCCGCCCGCGTCTCGTTGGCTGTCGGCTCGGCCACCTCGTGCCTCTTTCCGCTCAGTCCGAGCACTTCCATCGTCCCGGACTGCCTGAAAAGCGCGTTGTCGTCCAGGACCATCTTCGCGTCCGCAGCAACCGGGCCAGCCGGGGTGATTAGCAGCGGATTTATCTCGCAGACCTTCGCATCGAATTCCTGGTATGCTATGTAGACCATCTCCACAACGTCGGCGAGTCGTCCTCCGAGCTTCGCATCGCCCTTCAAGCCGTTGGCCAGGAAATCGCCAGCCTCCTTCTTGACCGCCGGGTCGAGCCTCATGGCGTTGTCCGTCAGCCGAACCTTCATTATCGCCTCTGGCTTGGTGCGCGCTACCTCCTCTATGTCCACGCCCCCGGAGGCGCTGACTATGAGGATGTTGTCGTAAGTGTCCGGATCCATAGTGACGCCGACATAGCAGGCGCCAGTGTATTCAAGCGCCTCCTCGACGAGGACACTGCCGACCGGGTAGCCCTTAATCCTCAGGGAAAATAACCTTTTAATTTCCACCTCGGCTTCATCAGCATTTGTCACCTTCTTTATCCCTCCGGCCTTCCCGCGCCCGCCGACCAGCACCATCGATTTAAGCATCGCCGGATACTTGACTTTCAGCTCCCGCATCTTCTCGGGGCTGCTCACGGAGCCGTACTGCACCGGAATTCTGATGCCCTTTGTCTCGAACAACCGCTTCGCCTCGTTCTCGTAGAGTCTCATTGCCTGCACCTCCTACTTTCGACCCTTCTTCGCCTTGACAATCTCGAAATCAATGAAATCGCAGTGGTTTATCAGGACTGCCTCGGGGGTGCGCTCGACCAGGTCACCCTCCTTGGAGTGCGCCGCGATGATGTGGACTATCTCGTCCGGCAGCCCGCAGACCATCGCCAAGCCCGCGCCGCTGACCGGGTGGCGGAGAATCTTGCCGTTGGCTGACTTGCCGACCGTCCCGTCCTTTCTGGCGTATTCCAGCAGCTTTCCTACGTCGTGGAGAAGCGCCCCTGCGACGACCAAATCCCCCTTGAGGTCTTTGCGATGTTCAGCGACAGCCATCGCCTGGTTCGTGACCATCCGCGTGTGCTGGACAAGGGTCTCCTCCACCTCCCCGGCCAGCAGAGTGAACGGGATGCCGTCGAGCGTCTGCCAGCCGCCTCGCTTCATGGCTTCGACCCATACCTCGGCTGTTTGTTTGCGCAGCTTCGCGTCCGATATCCTGGCGAGTTCCGGGAACTGTTCCTCGATGTACTTCAAAGTCGTCATGCTCTTACCCCCTTTACGACAATGGAGGGATGGAAAAGGTGGATTAAAGGTTTTGTCACCGCGCCTTGGGACGGCGCGGTTTGTGGCGGGTTTTACAAGCGTTTTCACGCCGTCGGGTTCGAACCGATGACGTGCTGCCTGACGATGTCCAGCAGCTCCGGACCGTAGTTGGCCAGGCGCGAGCGCCCGATGCCGTAGACCTTCGAGAGGTCCTCGGCGGTCACTGGCATCTTCACCGCGATGTCCGCGAGCGTCCTGTTCTGGACGACCATGAACGTGGGCACGTGCCTCGCCTTCGCGATGTCGCGCCTCCAGTCCTTCAGGGCCTTGAGCAGCTCGGCGTTCTCGCCCTGCTCCGGCTCTGCCGGGGCGTCCGCCTCGACCAGGACCTTCTCGCCGCTCTCTGTGAGCCAGAGGACCTTGAACTCGTCCCTCTCGCGGACCTCGATGAGGCCCTGCTCGATGAGCGAGTCGACCGAGTCCAGCACGTCCTTGAACGGGATGTCCGCGAGCGTTCCGTAGAGCGCCAGCGTGCTCAGCTTGAGGGTGAGGACCTTCTTCGAGGCCGAGCCGGTGAGTATCCTGGACACCGTGTGCCTGCCGTACATCCCGTTGGCGTTCTGCACGCACCTCAGGATGGCGCGGTCGATGCTCTCCGGCCCGCCGGTGGCGGCGAGGCCGCTGATGGACCGTATCTTGCTGAAGGTCACGAGTATCTCGCGGCCGTCCTCGGCGATTGCGGATATCTCCACCTCGGCGTCAGCCATGTTCCGGGCGAGGGCGATGTCCGCCCCTTCCTCGATGTAGCAGACCGGCTTGATGCCCTTCTGCGCACCGTGGACGATTATCCCGCCGTTCGTCCTGACGAGGACGACGTGGTTGCCGTTGAACTCGCGCTCGACGTCGCCGTAGCGGAAGTACCCGCTGCACTCCCCCGAGACCACGACGGTCTGGAGGCTGGTGGCCTGAGACTGCGCTCCGCTCTGGACGTCGGCCTCATTCGGGCTCGCCTGAGCTGTGTTCGGGATTCCTGCCCCTGTTTCGTTCGCTTTTGCGGCGTTCATCTCGACGGTCGCCGCGCCCCCGTCCTTGTTTTCGTTTTGCATTTTCATGCCTTCTGTCCCGGCCTTCGCCGGTTACGGAGCACGGATTGCGGGGGAGGGATATTTCGCAGCAAGAGTACATGTAGCTTAGATGACGCGAATGTCGATAAACATCGAGTATAATCTACTCTAATACGTATAGAAACAGCTTTACTTCTGCCGCACGGTACTCAGCCTCAGCTTCTTCGCCCACTCGTCGATGCTGTCGTCGTCGGCCTCCATCTTCGCCTCGTCCGTCTCCACGCCCTTGACGAGGCGCCAGCCCTGCGCCGCGGCCTGCTGTCGCGCGATGAGCCACGCGTCCTCCGAGCCGGAGAAGCGCTTCACGTGCACGGCGCCTCCGACGCGCTTCCCGGTGAACGCGCCGACGAGCGCGCCGTTTCTGAATACGAGGTACGCGCTCCCGAGCCCGAACTTGTGCTGCACCCACGGGCGGAGGTAGTGGGAAACGCGGTCCTTCCAACCGGGGCCGATGAGAAGGTCGCCCTCGATTTTCGGGACCGGCTTCGAGACGAAATCCGCGGGCATCCAGTACGGAATCGTGTGGGGCATCCACGGCGGCGACGAGTCCTCGCCCATCAGGAAGCCCTTCGCCAGCTTCCCCTCGTCGCGCATCGCGCGAAGGTATGAGCGCGCCTCCGGCGCCCCGATTTCGCCGTTGGTGTAAGTCGATATCGATTCCGGGCTGGCGACCGCGAAGTTGCGCACGATGCTCTCCACGAGCGCCTTCCTGGCCTCGGCCCTGTCCCCGATTGGCTCAGGAACGTCGACGTATCGGCCGAACGAGTTGCGCACGACCAGCGTCTTGCGGAACATCGCAGATAGCAACTCGCGACCGCCCGCACCGCCGAGCAGCCCGTTGACCATCGCCTTCCGGCCGAGCCCGCCCGAGCGCCTCAGCGCGTTCAGCACCGAGCGCTCGACCTCGCTCTCGGGCTCCTGGAGCGAGTCCCTGTAAACCTTCGCGGTCTCGAGGGTGAACCATGTCATCACGTTCGGCACGCCGAACCCGAGGCACATTCCGGAGACGCTCTTGAACGAGAGCCCCCGCGGCGGGGAGGCGAGCCTGCCGAAGGCTTCCTCCTCCGAGCGCAGCCCCACCAGCGCCTCGTCCATCTCGCCGATGCTTGAGAATCGCGTCTGCGGAGTCAGGCCCTGGCGCCACAGTATGAGGGAGACGAACTCGTCGAATGTCAGCACGAGCTCGGTGTCGATGCCCTTCGCGAGCCAGGTCTGGACCTTGGAATATCCCGCTTCCGAGAAAGGCTGGAGCTCCTTCGGGCTGAAGTCCGCGGCGAGCTTGCCGTGCGCCCCCGCGACCGTCGTCGTGTCCATGTTCAGCGCCGAGAAGTAAGGCGCCAGCTTGTCGAAGGCCGCCAGGACGTCGGACATCTCGACCGACGGCTCGATTTCGACGTTGCGGATTTCGACGCGCCCGCTCATCTCCCACAGCTCGATGATGCCGACCGGTCTAGCTCCTTTGAACACCGGGTAGTACCATCCCTCGCCCCAGCGCGCCTCCAGCTCGCGGGAGAAGTGCTGGGCGAACGGGTCGAGGAGGGAGAGCACGCGGATGGATTCGTCAAGCTCGACCTTGCCCAGGCGCTCTACGTCCTCGGGCGCCGAGAAGAGCGGCTCGGTCTCGCCCGAAACCGGGAACCGCGCGACCTTGCCCGCTGAGACGAGGGCGTTCATCGTCGCGTCCAGCGCTATTCGGTCAATCCTCAGTAATCGCTCCAGCTCCCTCGCCGTCGCCGGGCCCCAGGAGCGAGCGTATCGCTCGACCACCCTCGGCAGCGCGTCGGGCGGCGCCGGCTCCGACGGCTCGTACCTCACGTAGAGGTTCCGCCCCGCGCTCGAGCCCGCGGCGCGGGCCACGCAGAGCCCGCGGTCCAGCGCGTAGACCGCCTCGCGCGCGACCTCCTTGTCGAGGCGCGTGCGCCTCGCTATTTCCTCAAGCCCGATGCCGGGCACGGCCGTGATGAGGTCCAGTATCGCCCTCTCGCGCTCCGCCAGCCTGGGCTCGCCTCGGACCGCATGGAGCAGCTCGGCGTCGCGCTTGGCTACGAAACGCACCCTGCCGCCGACGAAGCGCCCGACCGTGACGGCGCCCGATTTCCACATGTCGTCCAGGCGCGCCGGGTCGTAGCCAGCAACCCTCCATGCCAAATCCATCGAAAGCCCCGCGTCCGGGTTCGCCTCGAAGTACGCCTCGACGGACGGATACTGCCTGAACTGCTTCTCGAGCAGCAGTGCCATCGCGTCCTCGACGGTGACGCCGCGCTCCTTGCCGGCGTTGCGCATCGCGTCTACGTCGGCCTTGAGAGCGTACTGCGTCTCAAGGTAGGTAATCCCGCCCGCGAAGATGAGTCCCTCCTCGTCCAGCAGCCCGATGAGGTTCTTCGCCTCCGACGCGCCCGCGCCCAGCTCTAGCGCCAGCTCCTCGGCCATCATCGGTCCCGACGACCCCAGGATGCGGAGCGCCATGTCGCGCAGAGCTTCGGAGCGGTCCGCCGGCTTTGTATCGCACTTCCTCCAATACTTGTTGTCCCCCGTAGCGCGCGAGGCCAGGTAGCGCCTCTCCAGCTCCGTCGCGACGTCGCGCAACTTCTTCCTGTCCACGCCGAGCTTCGACTCCAGCTCCTGCGCCGAGTGGGGCTTTCCGTCGGCCAGCAACGCGAGCATCTCGCGCTCCTTCGACCCCGGCTTGGCCTTCTCCGCGAAGAGCGCGGCCATCTTCGGGACATCTTCGGGGAGCGCCCAGGAGACCTCGCGGGCGCGCACCGAGACGATTTTTTCCTCCGCAATCAGCTCCTCGCACCAGGCGTTGAGCTTCTCCGGCTCGACCGCGCTCCAGCGGTACGCGTTCCGCCCACGCGTCGTGAAGAGCCGCAGCGGTCCCGTGGATTTCAGCAGCGCCAGCAGGTCCTCCTTTGATTCCACTGGCTTGAACTTGTCCTTGAAGTATTTCTCCACCGCCTCCGGCCGGAAAAGGGGCTCCATCCCGTCGCCGAGGATGCGCTTGAGCACGCGGCTGTGCATCTCCCTCAGCAGCGCGGCCTTGTCCTCCAGCAGCACTATGTCGGCCATGTCCGAGACCAGGACGTTGTAGGCGAACGGCGACGGGGAGCCCGCGGATTTGATGTGGCGCACCTCCACCTCGCCCGACTCGAGCCAGCCTATGACCTTCAGCGCGTGCGGCACGTCGAGGACCTCGTTGAAAATCTCCGCGAGCGTCTCCTTGACGACCGGGAAGTCCGGCTTGTCCGCCAGCGCCTCCATGATGCGCTGGGAGCGCATCTGCTGGCGCGAGACGGAAATCTCGCGCCCCATGTAGTTGCGGAGCACGAGGAAGCTCCTGCCGGCGACGTGGCGGAAGCGCTGCTTGTAGAGCTCCGTGCCCATTATCGCCGAGCGCAGGAGCGCTTCGAAATCGGCGGACTTGAGCGCGCCAGGCAGCCACTTCACGTCGAATGGCTTCGCCGCCGTGACGATGAAGGCGTCGTCGATGACGGATACTTTGACGTTCCCCTTGAGCTTGCGCGACAGCAGCGAGGCGTAGCCCCTGGCGAGGGCGTCGTTCACCCGGCGGCCGAACGGGAAGTGGAAAATCGCGTGGTGCTGGCCCTTGTCGTCGGAGTAGCTCTCGACGCATAAGGTTCGGTCGGAAGGCAGGAAACCGGCGAGCGCCATCTGCTCCGCTGCGTAGGCGGCGATGTCGCTGGCGGCGTCGTGGTCCAGGAAGTAGTCGTTCTCCAGCCACTCCGTGACATCCTCCTTGGTCCCATCCCGAAGGGCCTCGTCCAGCTCCCCGCGGAAGCGCCCCACGGCCATCGACAGGTCGAAGCTCCGCGGGAGCATCTCTCCGGTCCACGACGGCACCGTCGGCCTCCGGCCGGTCGCGTCCTTGACGAAGACCTTCGTGCCGCGGGCGCGCATGAA
>DAIRED010000133.1:0-6250 GCA_036795795.1 Thermoplasmatota archaeon
GTTGGTCGCAGCCCCCGAAGGAATGACCATCAATAACCAAACCGGAAGGGTCGCATGGACTCCTACGGACGCCCAGGCCGGGCAAACGTATCAGGTCGTCGTACAGGTGAGCGACGGCCATGGCTCGACGACGCAGATGTTCTCCATCACAGTAGGTGACCTGCCCGCTGAGCCGTATCGTCCCTTCCTCGACGATTATATTTGGGTCGGAATCGTGCTGCTCTTGATTGCGATGATTGCTCTTTTTTCTCTGGGGCGTAAAGGGAACGATTAATGGTTTTGGGGTGCGGCTCGCGCGTCGGGGTATTTTCACAGCATTTTGCACGGAGATGCGTTTGAAGCCGGTTTCCCTCTCACCGGACGACGACCTCGCCCTTCTTGTAGTGGGCAAGCTCGAACTCCTGCGTCATCTCTATGGCGTCCTTGGGGCAGCTCTCGGCGCACTGCTCGCAGAAGAGGCAGCGCTCGATGTAGAATGTGGGGAACTTCTTCGCCTCGCCTTCGCGCTTCTCCATGACGCAGGCGCCGGAGGGGCAGTCGCGCGCGCACGCGCCGCAGCTTATGCACTTCTCCTTGTGGAAGGCCAGCTTGCCTCGCAACCTCGGCGGGACGGGTGTTCGCTGCGCCGGGTAGAGCACGGTCACGGGCTTGCTCACCAGGAACTTCAGTATCCCTGGCAGCATCATTCCGGGGTACTTCATCAGAACACCTCCAGGGCCCTGATGACCAGCACTATTAGAATCTGCACGACGCCGAGCTGGATGAGCCACTTGTACGAGACGGCGACCATCTGGTCGATGCGTATCCTCGCGACAGCGGACTTCATCAGGACGAGGAGAAGTATCACGATCAAGGTCTTGACCAGGAAGACAGCGAAGCCGATTATCCATCTCAGCCAGACCGAATCCATCGAGGAGATGTCGAAGAGCATCTCGGGCAGCAGCGGCCCGCCCAGGAAGACCGCGGCGAGCAGCCCCGCCCCGACGACCATCTCGGCGTCGCGGAGCAGCCTGAACAGGGCAAGCCTTCTGCCCGAGTACTCGGTCAGCGGCCCGCCGACAATCTCGGTCTCGGCGTCCGGTATGTCGAACGGCAGCCTCTCCAGCTTTCCCTGGAGCGCTATGACGCCGATGAGGAACCCGAGCAGTGTGACGAGCATCCCGAGGGGCTCGGTCGAGGCGTAGGCGACGATATCGGACAGGTTCCACGAACCCGCGAGGAGCGCCGGCGCCAGCAGCGCCAGGAAGAACGGCACCTCGTACGAGAAGAGCTGCGTCGCGACGCGCATCGCGCCGACCTGCCCGAACTGGTTCCCCGAGTGCCATCCGGCCAGAAAGAGCGCCAGCGACGGAATCGTGAGCAGGTAGAGGACCATTATCAGGTCGCCCTGGAACGAGAACAGCGACTGGGCGGCGACAGCCGGAATGTAGAGGGCGGCGCACAGCACCGACGCGAGCGCGACCACGGGAACGGCTGAGAACATCCCAGCGTCGGCCTTCTCGGGAACGATGTCCTCCTTCGCCATCAGCTTGACGAAGTCCCAGAACGGCTGGAGCAGCGGGGGGCCCACGCGCCTCTGCATGCGCGCGTACCCGAACCTGTCGAGCCACTCGGCGAACATCCCGAATCCCAGCACGAAGAGGAACCCGGGGACGACGAAAATGTACGCCAGCGAGAGGAGCCAGTTCATGCCTTGTACCCCCTCTCGGCATACCAATCGATGCCGTGCTTCCTGAGGGTTTCCCAGTCGAGAACCTTGCCTGGCTCCCCCGGCCTGTCGACCTTCCTCACGAGCGCCCTGTCCATGCAACCCATGCACGGGTCGATGGCGGCGACGATTATCGGCACGTCAGCCAGGTTGCAGTCCTTCAGCATCTCGGCGGTTGCGGGCATGTTAGCCATCGTCGGCGTCCGTATCCGCACCCGGTCGGGCTTGTCGGTGCCGTTGGAGCGCATGTAGTGGATGTCCTCGCCCCTCGGGGCCTCCGTGTGGTTGACGGCCTCGCCCTCGGGGACCTTCTTCGGCGCCTTGACGGTGATGGGTCCGTCGGGGATGTTGTCGATGAGCTGCCTGCACATCTTGATGGATTCCAGAAGCTCAAGGGCGCGCACGACGACCCTGCCATGCACGTCGCACGTCTTGGAGGTGATGACCTTCCAGTCCAGGTCGGCGTACGAGGCGTGCGGGTCGTCCCTCCGGACGTCCACGTCCACTCCCGAGGCGCGTACGGTCGGGCCCACGGCGCAGAGGCTCTTCGCCACTTCCGGCCTCAGGATGCCGACGCCGACCGTCCTCTTGAGGAACGTCTTCTCGCGGGTCGCGACGTCGATGTAGTAGTTGGTGCGCTTTTCCAGCTCGTCCAGCACCTCGCGGAACTTGCGCTTCTGGTTCTCGTCGATGTCCCGGCGCACGCCGCCGACGGTGTTCATGGCGTAGTTGACCCTGTTGCCGGAGATGTGCTCCAGTATGTCCTGTACCGCCTCGCGGTCCTGCCAGGTGTACATGAAGAGCGTGTCGAAGCCCAGCTCGTGGCCGGCCACGCCGAGCCAGAGGTAGTGGCTGTGAAGGCGCTCCAACTCCAGGAACATGGTGCGGATGTACGCGGCCCTCTTCGGGATTTCAAGGTTCAGGATGTCCTCGACGTTGTGGACGTAGTTCGTCACGTGCGTGTAGGAGCATATCCCACAGACGCGCTCGACGAGGGAGAGGTTCTGGGTGTAGTTCTTCGTCTCCATCAGCTTCTCTATGCCCCTGTGGCAGTAGCCGATGTTGATGTCGACGCTCGCGACGTGCTCGCCCTCGACGTAGATTGTGAAGTTCTCCGGCTCCTTCAGCGCCGGGTGCTGCGGCCCTATCGGAATCGCGACGCGCGCCATTCAATCATCCTCCTTCGGCCAGACCGCAGGCGCCTTCCAGTCCTTCCTCATCGGGTATCCGCCCGGCCAGTTTTCCGGCAGCACGAGCCTCACGGGGTTCGCGTGGCCGACCGGCTCGATTCCGAGCATCTCGCGGAACTCCCTTTCGTAAAGGGTCGCGCCGGCGAAGACGCCCGTGATGGTGTCGACCTTCGGGTCGGACTTGGGCACGATAACCTTCAGGTTCAGCATCACGCCGCCGTGGAAGAAGTGGTAGACCAGCAGCAGCCCTGCATCGCCCGCGTCCGCGCCGCTTATCAGGGCCAGGTGCTCGAAGTGCAGGTTCTTCGCCAGGTACTTGACGACGGGGACCAGGTCCTCGCGCGGGACCTTAATCCACAGGCGCCTGTGGCGCTGGATGTGCGCCTCGAGCTTCCCCGGGAAGGCCTTCTGCAATATGTCCCTCAGGTTCTCCTCCTTGCTGCTCAATCAGTCACCCCCCTTGTCTATCTTCGCGAGTAGCTTGACCACTCCATCCAGTATGGCTTCGGGCCTCGGCGGGCAGCCTGGGATGTACGCATCCACGGGGATGACCTTATCGACGCCGCCGACGCATGAGTAGGCTCCGTCGAAGACGCCGCCAGAGCTCCCGCAGGAGCCGACGACGACGACGAATTTCGGCTCGGCCATCTGGTCGTAGACCCTGCGCAGGCGCTTCTCCATCTGCCTGGAGACTGGGCCGGTGCAGACGAGCACGTCCGCGTGCCTCGGCGAACCCTTGAGGAGCACTCCGAAGCGCTCGGCGTCCAGGCGCGGTATCAGCGCGACGAGTATCTCGATGTCGCAGCCGTTGCAGGAGCCGCAGTTCATGTGCGCAATCCACGGCGATTTTATCCTCGCCTTCTTCACGAGGCCATCAAGCATCCTTCTCACCTCCGCGGAAGACCAGCGCCATAGCGCCGGCGCCGACTAGAATCGCGGTCACCACCGCCAGCCAGGCCATCTCGCCCGCCGGGGCCGTCGCCACGACGAGCACGCCGACGTGCAGCACGGTGAAGATGAACGCCACGTGGAAGAGCCCGTACGATTGCTCGATCTTGCCACCGGGGAAGTCCTCCCCGCACGCGTAGGCCTTGAGCTTGTACTTCGCCTCGCGCAACGGCATCGCGGCCATCTTGCCGCCGACCCAGTAGATGAACCAGACGACCAGGAGCGCCAGCCCGAAGGTCAGCACCGGAAGCTCTATCGGATTCATGGCAGCACCCCCCCTGCGAGCTGGAGGAGCAGGTCCACGGCAGGCTTAATCACCTTGAGCCCAAGCTCGGGCCATATGCCCAGCACGACCGTCGCGGCCGCGAGGGCCACGATGGGGACGAGCATGTACGGCGACGGGTCCTTGGCCATCACGACCTCCTTGGTCTTGCCGCCGAGGTACAGATTCTTGATTATCGGCAGGTAGTATCCGAGCGCCAGCAGCGTGTTGAAGAGAGCGATTCCGATTATCGCCACGCTCCACTCTCCGATGATGGGCGAGGCGTCCATCGCTCCCCTGAATATGAGCCATTCGGACCAGAACCCGCTCATCGGCGGCGCGCCGGCGAGCGACAGCAGCGCAATCGCCAGGCAGAATGCGGATATCTTCATCGAGTGCCCGATGCCGCGCATGCACTTCACGTCGCGGGTGCCAAGCTGGTGTATTATCGCGCCAGCGCACAGGAAGGCGAGACCCTTCATGAAAGCGTGCGTCATTATGTGGAACATGCCGCCCTCGAAGCCCGAGCGCACGCCGTATTCGAGGCCGAGCCCGATGCCGAGCGCGATGTATCCCATCTGCGCGACGCTGGAGTATGCCAGTATGCGCTTGATGTCGGCCTTCTGGTAGGCGAACTGGACGTAGGCCATGATGTTGCCGACGGTCATGGTGATGAGCGCCATCACGATGAGCAGCGCGCCGTACGAGACGCCGGACCCGGCGAAGACCAGCAGGGCCTTCATCAGGGTGAACAGGCCGGCCTGGATGACTATCCCGGAGAGCATCGCGGAGATGCCGGACGGCGCGGCGGAGTGCGCGTCGGGAAGCCATGTGTGCAGCGGCGCGAGAGCGGCCTTGAAGCCGAACCCGGCGATGAGCATCAGCACGGCGGCCTTGGCGGTCGCCCCGGAGCCGAGCACTCCGACGAGCCCCTCGTACGCGAGGGTTCCCGCCTCCATGTATATCAGCGACAGGCCGAAGAGGGCGATGACCGAGCCGACGGCGCTCATCATGATGTACTTGAGGCCTGCCTCGACCGCGTTCCATTCGCTCTTGCGGAAGGCGACGAGCGCGTACGATGGAACGCACATCAGCTCGAAGAAGACGTAGAGCACAATGAGGTCCGTCGCCATCGTTATGCCGACGATTCCGGCGACCATCAGGAGCAGGAGGGCGTAGTAGAGGTCGGTGCCCTTGTCGTGCTCCATGTATTTGACGGAGTAGAGCGCGACCGCCGAGAGGAGGCCGAGAGCCACGATGGACATCATTGCAGAAAGGGCGTCGAACTGCAGGGTGCTGGCACCGAGGACGAATTCAATCGTTCCGTTGTCCCAGACCTCGAGCGCCGCGTAGACGGCGACTGCGAGCGCCATTGCTGAGAACCCGAAGGCTGTTATTCCCCCGAGCTCCCTGTTTCCCTTGGAGAGTCCATACTTGCCGGCGAGCATCGCGCACATCGCGCCAGCGACGAGCAGGAGCAGCGGCAGAATCGCCAGCAGCATCTCAGACACCCCCGAGGAAGAAGAGCGCCGCGAGCATCAGGAGGAGCGCTAGGGCCACCCCCGTCAAGTTGATGTTCAGGTCGCCGGTGTGCGTCTTCCTGAACCTGACCGAGATTTCGCGCATCCCGAGCATCAGGCCGTCGTATATGGTGTTGAAGCCATAACCGCGCTTGATGAGGGCAACTGGCTTGTCGAGAATCGAGATGCCGATAATCTGCTTGCGGAGGAACCACAGCAGTAGGCCGACGCCGAGCGCCACGAAGGAGAACAGGACTGCCGGCGTCGAGAACGTCTCCTCGACGAACTCGAAAACTCCGATGGCGTGAACGCCGTGGAATCCGAACGCGCTGAACGCTCCCGTGAAGTATTCTATGGACACCCAGGAGACGGCGGCTCCAACCATGAGAATCAGCAGCGGAGCGGTCATCTCCATCGGGGCGTCGTGGGCCTTGCGGTCCCTGCGGCTCTCGCCCCAGAAGACCAGATTGAGCATCCTGAACGAGTAGAGCACGGTCAGGATGGCGGTTACGACCATCACGGCCAGCGGGAAGTACTGCCCCTCATCCCAAGCCGCGGCGAATATCATGTCCTTGCTCCAGAACCCGCTGAACGGCACTATGCCAGCAAGCGCGAGCGTTCC
>DAIRED010000134.1:0-6202 GCA_036795795.1 Thermoplasmatota archaeon
CACGCCGGCCTGCGACCGCGACGTTGGCTACGTCTTCCAGAACATCGCTCTCTTCCCGCACATGACCGTGCACCAGAACGTCTCATACTCGCCCATCGTCAGGGACAGGCGCTGCGAGGCAGAGGGCACGTGCAACCGGATGCTCGACCAGGTGAACCTCGCAAAGGAGGCGGGGAAGTTCCCGAGGGAGTTGAGCGGGGGGGCGCAGCAGAAGGCTGGCATCGCAAGGGCGCTGGCTTCGTGCTCGAAGATAATAATATTCGACGAGCCCCTGAGCGCACTCGACGCCCGCGTGCGGGTGGCGTTGCGGTACGAGCTACGCAGGTTCGTCAAAGACCTCGGCCTCACGGCCGTCCACGTCACGCACGACCAGGAGGAGGCGATGTCCGTCTCGGACCGGATAGTCCTGATGAGAGCCGGCAGGATAATCGAGGAGGGCTCGCCCGCCGACCTCTACGAGAGACCGAAGAGCCTCTTCACGGCGAACTTCATAGGCGAGATGAACTTCATCGAAGGCACGGTCGTGGAGAGGAACGACAAGTACGCGATGGTCATCGCCAGGAACGGCACCATCGTGAGCGTTCTCGACGAAAGGCGCGCGTTCAACACTGGCTCTCCCGTGGTCGTCGCCTGCAGGCCCGAGAGCTGCTCACTGTCGCGGGACGGCCCGGGGATGCCTGGAACGATGGTGGAGACGACGTTCATGGGCTCCTTCACGAGGTTCAGGGCGAAGCTGCTGAGCGGCGAGGAGATCGCCGTGGACGCGCACGCGGAAACGGGAACGTTTAATAGAGGCGACGCGGTGAGGGTCAACATGGACCCCGACCGCTGCCTGGTTTATCCGACTCCAAGGGAAGGTCTGGCGGAGGTGTTGAAACTTGAATGAGAAGGCGCTAAGTTCGTGGTTCAGGAAGAGAAGGGAATCGACGGTGCTCGACACGGCGAAGGAGCATCTGCTCAAGATTCTGGACGCCGCGCGCGACATGGACACTGCAATAAAGTATGTCGAAGAAGGGGACAACGCCAACGCGCTGAAGGCCATCGAGCGTGTCAGCATGGCAGAAAAGGCCGCCGACAACATCGAGATAAGGATGCACGAAGCCCTTGCGACGGGCGACCTGCCCTCGAAGGAGCGCGAGGACTTGATGCACCTCGTCAAGCGCCAGGACCACATCGCGGACTGGTTGAAGAGCGCCTCGAAGAACCTCCAAATCCTCATCGACAGCGGCGTGAAGGTACCGAATGAGATTTGGGCCAAGTATCGCACGATGACCCTCAAGGCGGTCTCTGCCGTCACGGCCTTGAAGGCGCTGATGGACAGCCTCGGCGTCAACAACCAGGACGTCGCGCGCTACGCCAGGGACATCGACCAATTGGAGCACGAAGTCGACGACGATTACTTCTCCATCAAGAAGGACCTGATGCTCTCGGACATCGACCCGCGCGTCATCTCGGTGCTTCGCGACCTGCTCTACGCGCTGGAGAACTCGCTGGACAACGTCAAGACGTCGAGCGAGCTCATCCACATCATCATAACGTCGGCGCAGTGAGTTGAGCCTGGAAGGCCGAGCCCCCTCAAGCACCAGCTGACGTGCGATGGTTCGTGGGCGTTCCCTTTTTATCCCCCACCACTTTCAAGGTCCGATGTTCGAAATCGTCGAGCGCGACGGCCTCGGCAGAATCGGCAAGCTGACGCTGGGCGAGCGCACGCTGGAGACGCCGGCGCTCCTACCCGTCATCAACCCTAATAAAATCCTGGTCCCGCCGCGAGAAATGGCCGAGCGCTTCGGCTGCCAGGCAGTAATAACCAACAGCTACATCATACGCCGGACGCCAGACCTGCGCGAGAGGGCGCTCGCCGAAGGCCTTCACAAGCTTCTGGATTTCGATGGCGTGGTCATGACCGACTCCGGGACGTTCCAGGCGCACGTCTACGGGCGCGTCGACGTGACGAACCGCGAGATAGTTGAATTCCAGCGCGACGTCCGTTCGGACATCGGCACGATTCTGGACATCTTCTCCGAGCCAGGCCACCAAAAGGACGAGGCGGCTCGCGCGGTCGAGGAGAACATCGTCAGGGGTCGCGAGGCCGTGGATATCAGGGGCGAGATGGCGCTCGCCGGACCGATACAGGGCGGGGTCTACCAGGACCTGAGGGAGCGATGCGGCGCCGAGATGTCGAAGCTGGATTTCGAAATCCACCCCGTCGGAGGGATAGTGCCGCTGATGGAGACGTACCGTTTCTCGGACCTGGTGAGCGCCGTGGCCGCGGCGAAGAAGGGCCTCACTCCGGCGCGGCCCGTGCACGCCTTCGGCGCGGGGCACCCGATGGCGTTTCCGCTGCTGGCGCTGCTCGGATGCGACATGTTCGATTCCGCGTCGTACGCGAAGTTCGCCGCCGACGGACGGATGCTCTTCTCCGACGGCACGCGCGACCTTGAGGGGATGAAAGAATTTCCATGCGAGTGCCCCGTCTGCTCGGCGCACACCCCCGACGAGGTCGCGAAATCCGAGGACAAAGTCCGGCTGCTGGCCGAGCACAACCTCCACATCAGCTTCGGGGAGCTTCGGAGGGTTCGCGAAGCCATAAGGTCGGGCAGGCTCTGGGAGCTGGCCGAGAACCGCGCGAGGGCTCATCCCCAGCTCCTGGAGGGCTTGAGGGCTCTCGCTCAGCACTCGGAATTCATCGAGGCGCACGAGCCAATCAGCCGCTCGTGGGCGTTCTTCCACCTTGGCTCCGAGTCCCGGTTGAGGCCGGCAATCCGCAGGTTCGAGCGCAGGGTTTTCGAGCGCTGGTCTCCTGGCAAGTCCAAGGCGATGGCCCTCCTGCCCGAGCGCGGTAAGCCGTACTCGCGGGACTGGGGCGAGACTGTCGCCAAGATGGCTGCCAGGAGCGGCGCGGCAATCGGCGTCGAGGGATACTTCGGCATCGTTCCAATCGGCTTGGACGAGGTCTATCCCATCGCGCAGTCGCTCACCCCCGACACGCTGGACGGCGAATCCCTGGAGAAGGCGCGGGAGTCGTCGAAGAGCTTCAGGGAGCAATTCGGTGGCGCGATGGAGGTCGTCGCCTGCGATGTTGGGTCTGTCGTCGGGATTGACGGTTCCGTCAAGCTCTCGGCGAGCGACATGGAGTGCAAGATAGGCTCGCTCGAGCGGCTGGACCCGCCGCACCCGAGGGACCTGAACTTGGAGAAGGTAGCCGCCGTCGCCGACTACCAGTTCGGAGCTGGAGCCGGCGCCGCGCTGACGGACGGGGTCGTCCGGTTGGTCACGTCCAGGAACACCGGCAAGATACGGAACGTCTACCTGGACGAGAGGCACGTCCTGTCGATGAGGGCGGAGGACGGGCTCTTCACGCTCAAGACGGAGGGCGCGAAAATCCTCCACGCCGCGTTCGGGTCGCCCGCGCTGCGGGTCGTCGTCAACGCCGATGCCGAGGACTATGCCTTCGCCGGGCGCAACATCTTTGCGGGCTTCGTCCTCTCCTGCGACCCCGGGCTGAGGCCTGTGGACGAGGCGCTCGTCGTGTCGAAGGACGACAGGCTCCTTGCCGTCGGGCAGCTCTTCCTGGCTCCGGACGAGATGGTTGCGATGAAGCGCGGGCTCGCGGTCAGGGTGCGCGAGGGGCTCGGCGAGTCGTCGAAGCCAAAGAAGGCGAAGTAGCCGAGTGGCGTTTCTGGATATTCACCTCGTTCGCTGTCGAAGTGGTCGCCAGTCACTTCGGAGCGGTCGCCTTTATCGCGACGGAAGCGCAGGAAATGTAATCGTCCAGAGTGTGCATCAAGGACTTGGGGTTGTCCGCCTCCGCCGCGGCGTGGAGTGTGTGCCCCGTCACCTTCGTGACGACGTACTTATCGTCGTCGACCTTGAGCGACGACGCGACGGCGCTGGCCCGCTCGGGGGAATCCAGCTCGAAGGACATCGAAACGCGGCAGCGCATACCGGGCCATCGGGCAGGGCATAGAAAAACGTTGCGCACAATCATAATGCCTTTAGATAAGCCAGGTAGCGGCTCTTGAAATTGAAGCCATTCTTCTCGTAGAGCCTGACCGCGCCGGTTTCGTTCATCGCGTCAACGCCCAGGACGGCTTCCTCCATCCCAGCCTCCCGAAGCGCCTTCAATCCGGCACTCATCAACGCATTCCCCACCCCCTTCCCGCGGTGCGCCTTTATGACGCCTATGTCCAATATCCAGCCGCGAATCTCGCCCCTCTGCTCGCGCCACTTGACATCCTCAATCACTATCGTGTATCCGACCGGCTCGCCGCCCACCATTGCGAAGAACATCTGGGGGCGCTCCAGGCCAGGGTTCTTGAAGAGGAGGAAATCCGTGTCTTCCATCGTCCTCGGGCGAAAGTTGTAATGCTCCTTGAACGCCTCGTTGTCGAGGCGGTTCTGGGTTTCGAGGTCGTGCCTCGTCATGTCGGAGCGGGCAATCTCGATTCCATAGGGGTGTTGTGCGCTCGGCAAGGGGTCGCGGATGCTCCTGCCCATTATGCCAGAGGCGCGCACTTTGGCGTAGCCGAGAGATTCGAGGAACCGTTTCGCCGGAAGCGCCCGGTCCCATATCCATACCTCGACCGAATCCATCCCTCTGGATCTCAGCGATTCTAGAGCTTTGGCATATAACGCCTTCCCGTACCCTTTGCACCTGTGCGGAGGGAGTATCGCCAAGTCGATGATGAACCCCTTCTTCTCGGGCGTGCCCTTCTCCACGCGGGCGTTGCAGAAGCCGACCGGTTCGCCGTGAAGCTCTGCCACGAGCTTGCCCGAGTTGTCCGCGTCAGGCGCTTCCTGGAAAATCTTCAGCTCCCCGACCGTGAGCGGGACGTAATCCGGCTCGTCGGCGAAACACTCATTGCAGATGAGGACCTGGATGGGTTCGTCGCGCCCCTTCTCGTACGGCCTGATGTCTAGCATCGCCTGTGGATGCCCCTCGGCGTATAAACCCTTTTGGCGGCCCCGCGAAATCCTTATAAACTATACATCCTTGTACGCTCACAACCGTCAAAGAGGGGGAGCATGTTCAAGACGAAGGTCAAGCCGGAAGTGCTTAAGGAACTCGTGGACATAGTGTCGGTCCTCGTCGACGAGGCCAAGTTCACGGCCACGAAGAGCAAGCTCGTCGTGAAGGCCGTCGACCCGGCGCACGTCGCGATGGTCGACCTGACGCTGAAGAAGGACGCTTTTGAGGAATACAGCGCCACCGACACCGAGCTGGGCGTGGACCTTGACAAGGTCAAGGAGGTCCTGAAGCTGGCCAAGCCCGGCGACGTCATCTCCATCGAGCACAACGAGGAGAAGAACGTCCTCGCGTTCAAGGTCGGCAACATCAACAGGACGATGGCCCTCGTCGACCCCGCAGGCATGTCGGACCCGAAGGTCCCGAACCTCAACCTGCCGGTCAAGGTCGTCGTCAGCACCGAGCAGCTCCGCCAGGGAATCCGCGCATCAGAATCCATTTCGGACCACCTCGCCCTCGTGGCGAGCCCCGACAGCTTCGAGATTGTCGCCGAGGGGGACACCGACCACGTGGACCTCAAGCTCCCGAGGGACGCGCTCGAATCGCTGGAATGCAAGGAAGCGGCGCGCTCGCTCTTCCCGCTGGACTACTTCTCGAACATGATTAAGGCCATCCAGAGCGCCCCGACAATCACGATGCAGATGGGGAACGACTACCCCGTCAAGATGGACTTCACCATCGCCGGCGGCAAGGGGGAGGGCCAGTACCTCCTCGCGCCGAGGATAGAGAGCGAGTGAGCGCCCCCGAACAGCACGGCTCAGACGCGACACCGTCATATGGAAGTGAGCGATGATGCCCGCGCGATGCGACTCTGGGAGCGATTGAAATGCCAGCGGTGAGGCTCGGACGGATTCACCTGCGTTGGTGCGGCGCCTGCAACCTGCCGGTCCTGGAGATGGGCAAGTGCGGGATTTGCGGCGGCGAGACCGTCCCGGTCGCGGTGACTCCCCCCGGAGACGCCCGTCCGGCTTTCGATTCCGACGTGGCTCGCATCCGAGCGACAGCCGATTCTCAGTTCGGGCCTGGTTGCGGGCTCGCACTAATCCCGGAGGGAAAGCTCGCGCTGCTCAACCGCGTGCCGGCGCTCGACGCGATGGACGAGGTCATCGTCGACGGCGAGCCCGTGGCGTCGATGCGCTACGACCCCGGTCACGGCTGGAGGATGCTGCTGAGGAT
>DAIRED010000135.1:0-6162 GCA_036795795.1 Thermoplasmatota archaeon
GGCGACGACCTCGAAGTCTACTTCAGCATCATCGTGACCGACGGCCAGCTCGACTGCTACATCGACAACGTCTGGATACCGGACGGGGCCGACTACGAAGAAGACACGACCTACTTCATGATAGACGTGGACATCTACAACCTAGAGGGCTACTCCTTCATCGACGTACTGGCATGGGCGGACTTCACCGGAACGCCGTTCTACGACCCGATAGTCACCGAGAGGGACGCCGACGGAATGATCGACTACGCCACGGTCAACAGGGTCATACCGGCCGAGGAGAACCCGACCGACTACTGGGGCTATGCGGGCGGATCGGACGACGAGCTCGACCTCGCATTCATGGTCGACTCGCAGGTGGACCTGATACCCGACCTGTACCCCTTCACCGTCACCGTGACGGCGATAATCGAGGAGACGCTTGAGGAGGTCACCACGACCGTCCAGGGCGTCATCGAGATTCAGGGATACGGCCCGAGGGTGTACATATCGGCCTTCACGACCTCCGAGATCGAGGCGGGCAACTTCTTCGACCTCAACATGACCTTCTCGAACGACGGCGACGACGACCTCAGGGACACCTGGGTCTACATCGCCGCGGACGACACCGTGCCCGCTGGCTACCTCTATGACGAAGTCGTATGCAACGTCATCGGCCAGATACAGAGGGAGAGCGAGGGCTACACTGAGTTCGAGGACTGGTCCGAGAACTACACCTGGGACGGAGCGGAAGTCACGCTCGAGGACCTTGACATCGACAGCGCAAAGGAGATAGTCGCGCTGAACCTGTACCTCGACGGAGTCTACTCCTCACCTGGCGCGGTCATAACCCTGCTCTACATCGGAACCATCGCGGCCGGAGAGACGGTCAACGTGGACTTCCAGATGATGGCGGACAAGGACATGGTTGACGGAAAGCCGTACATGGTCGTAGTCGAAGTCTATGGAATCGACTCCGAAGGAACCGAGTACGACGGAAGCTTTGACATAATCGTCAAGACCTCGAAGGACTCCGCGGCATCCTACAACCCGGTTGAGATGGACCTGTTCATGGGCGGCATGCAGATGATGGGCCTCGTGCTCTTCATCATCATCGTCGTGGCCATACTGTTCTACGTCATCCGGAAGGTAGTCTTCCCCCCGAAGAAGGAAGAACCGAAGGCACCGCAGTAAGGACGTAACGACGTAACATGACGGGCTCCGAAAGGAGCCCAAAAACCCTTAATTTACTCTTTTCGTTTCTTCACAAATGAGCGAGAGCATCGTCAGTCTAACTCGGCTGAGCGAGCAGGCACTGGACCATCAATGCAATTGGCAATGGTCCGTGTCTCGGTGGCTTCGCCACCTTCGACGAGCCCGAGTCTTTTGGGATAACATACCACTTTTCTTCGAGGGCTCACCAGCGCAGCGAAGCGAGAAAAGGGGTTGGCGGGGAACCCTTAATTTCCTCTTTTCGTTTCTTCTTTTAACGGCGTGAGCGCTGTCACCGAAATATATATATCCGCACTTTACATACCCTTTCTCTGGATGGGTGCGCCGTGATCGAGAAAGGGCTGGCATTAGGGATACTGATTCTAGTCTACGCCCTGATGATATCGGAGAAGGTCCACCGCACCGTGGCCGTCCTCATGGGGGCGTCCATGATGGTCGGCCTCGGGATTGTCAGCGAGTTCCAGGTCATCAAATTCATCCACTGGGAGGCGCTCGGCCTAATCTTCGGGATGTTCATCATCGTGGGGGCGCTCGCCGAAACTGGATTCTTCCGATGGGTGGGCCTCCACGCCCTCAGGGCGACGAAGTTCGACCCCCTGAAGATATTCATCCTGTTTTCGATAATATCAGCGGTTCTGGCCGCATTCATGGACAGCATCACGGTCATGATATTCATGGCGACCCTGACGATAGAGGCATGCAGGGTCATGGACGTCAAGCCCCTCTCGTTCCTGATCGCGCAGATCGCCTCGGCCAACATCGGTGGAGCGGCCACGATGGTCGGCGACCCTCCGAACGTGCTTATCGGCACAAGCCTGGGTTACTCATTCATGGATTTCGTCGTCAACGTTGGGCCGATAGCCGTGGTGCTTTTCATCGTGAACATCGTACTGATGAGATACCTCTTCCGAAAATCCTTCGTGAAGCATCCAGTGGACATGGAGAGGATTTACAAAGAGCACGCGGAGCTGGAGCCCTTCAGCGCCATCAAGGATGTCCGGCACATGCAAATGTGCATATCGATATTCGCATTCACGGTCACGATGCTGGTCCTCCACCAATACCTCGACATGATGGTGGCCACGGTGGCGATCATCGGTGCAACCCTGGTCCTATTGACTGGGGGGCGGAGGGCTCCAGAGCTCGTTGAGAAGATAGACTGGCACACCATACTGTTCTTGGCCGGGCTCTTCGTGGTCGTCGGCGGGCTCGACGCGGTCGGGCTGCTCACGGATTTCGCAAACTTCATCGTCTCCTCGACCGGGGGAGACCCGATAATCATCGTCTCGGCTCTTCTCTGGGTGTTCGCGCCGATATCGGCATTCCTGGACAACGTGCCTTTCGCGGCGGCGATGATACCGGTCATCAGGACTATACACGAGACGACCGGCATGCCGCTATCGACCCTAGCGTGGACCCTGGCAATCGTGTCTGACGTCAGCGGGAACGCCACGCCGATAGGCTCGAGCGCCAGCGTCGTCGGCGTCTCGGTCGCCAAGAGGGAGGGATTCCACATCGGCTGGAAGGAATACTGCAAAACGGCCTTCCCAGCGATGCTGGTGTGCATAGCCGTCGCCAACGTTATGATAGTGGCGATATTCCTCCTCTGACGATTCTGGTACGCCAATCGATAACCTTTTCTATGCGCCACGCTTGCACCGCTTCATATGGCCAAGAAGGTCAAAGAGGACGAAGCCGAGGCGCCGGTGTTCAAGTTCCCCGAGTTCGACGAGAAGGAGTACCTCCGGGGCGAGATACGGGACGCGAAGGCGATAATCTCCTCGGCACTGGTAGCGATTCCCATGGCCGCCTGCGCGGCGATGATAACCGGCTCGTTCCACCCGACCCTCGGAATCGTTGTCGGGCTCGCGGGATTCGGTGTGATTTACTTCCTCTTCAAGATGCTCTTCAAGGACATGACCGGGTTCAAGGCCAAGCACTGGCTGATGACGATGGGCGGGTACTTCCTGACGTTCCTGGCGCTGTGGATTCTCATGATAAACCCGCCGTTCATGGACCTCACGGGCCCGGTAATCGAGAAGCCCCAGTACGCGACCGTATACGGCAACTTCACGGCTGTGGAAAACGACCTGGTCGACCTCCCGGCCAACACAGGCAGCTGGTGGGTGAGGGTGAGCATAGCGGACAACGTCGGCCTGGCCTCCATGCCGCTGCTCACGGCGGGAAGCGAAGTGCCCGTGACGATGACCGTAGTTCAGGACAAGAACGGCGTCTACGAATCGGAAGTCCCGGGAAACGTGAACTCCATCGTCATCAGGGTCTCCGACGTGAACGGCCACGAAACCGAATACACGTTGAGCGTTTATTGACGGGGCGTTATCAGCAGCTTCAGACCATCCAAGGCATGCTCTTGTCCAAAAGCGCGCTCATCGCCCCGCGCCTTTCTTCCTTCAGGAGGTCGCCAAGACGGAGGACCTTGTGGGATTCCCTGAGGGGCCCGTTCAAGTGGGCTCCAAGGTCGAGCATCGGGATGCTGGCCTCCAGGGTCTCGCGGGCGCTGCAGTGCCTGCGGGCCATGTCGACGTACCACCTGGAGCCTGCCAGGAACGGCGGCCCCATCGCAGACGGGCTGTCGCGCCACTTCTCCACGAACTCGGAGGCGTTCGGAGTGTCTATCGGCGGGCCCTCGTGCCTCAGAACGCCGGGGAGCTGCGCGGTCTCCAGCTCGACCATCACTGTGACGTGGAGAGAAGGTGCGTGGACGGCGGAATCGACGACCTTGAAGCCGTGGTGGGCGAAGAGGTCGCATAGGGCCCGCTCGCACTTCTTTATCTGCGGCCAGACGGTGTCCTCGCCCACGTCCGGGGCGGTGAATTCGAGGGCGACGACCTCTGTTCCGCGCCGTCCCATCAGGCGCTCGATGTCCCCGAGCGGCATCGGCTTGCGCTCGCGCGGGAAGAAGAACCTCTCCCCCTGCTTGGCCAGGTAATCGCGCGACGCCTGCATGAACTGCGCCATCATCACGTCGCTGAGGGCGGCGGCCACGTTGCGCTTTTCATCCACAGGGTCGACGAATATCAGCGGGTCGTGGAACTCCTTCGCGGGCTTGGTGCCCAGGTCGAGGGCTTCGCCCACGCGCCACTTGGCGGCTGCCTGGAGCGTCCCGCGGAACGAGCCGTACTTTAAAATGAGAAGCTCGACAAGGTAACCGGAGAAGCCGCCTATCTTGGCCTCCGCGCCGTAGACGCCCGTGCCCTTCATGAACAGCTTCAATACTCTGACATCATCTCGCTGGCCGTCCTCCATGCGCTTGAGGACGAACTCGGTGTGGAACGGCGTCCGGTCGACGGCGGTCATGCGCTGCTCGGGGGACTCAATCTTGTACGAGGGGACTATGTCCACCTCCATCCCGTCGAACTCCCCGTGCAGGTAGGGGTGCTCGGCGTAGCGCTCCTCCCCCTTGGCGACGGCCTTGCCCAGCGCCAGGCCGACAGTTTCCAATTGTTTCCTCTCAACGTCCGGGGGAAAAAGCAGGAACATGTCCACGTCCGGGCCGCGCAGGTGCGTGCCCTTGGCCACCGAGCCGACAAGGATGGTGTCTATTTTGATGCCAGTCTTGGCAATCTCCTTCTTAAGGGCGCGCTGCAGCTTCGCTACGGTGTCCTTTATCCTCCGGTCCTCCGTCGGCGTGGGCTTCACGCGCTCCAGCATCTTCAGCTCCAAATCCGTGAACGACATTATACGCCTCCCGAACGCTTACTCCATTAAGGCTTTTTCGCGCCCCACCACAGGCCGATTGCCGCCAGGGCGGCTCCGGCGGAGAGCATGGCAATCCACGTCCCCCACGTGCCCCAGTCCTCCTCGACCGCGCAGCTCGGGCAGTACTGGCCCAGCCACGCGAAGAGCACCAGGACCATCATCAGGAGGCCCGCGACGAAGACGAGCGTGTGCGGGCGCATGCCTGAGTCGGCGGCTGGCTTTGCCGTCACCGCGCCGCCCCGCGCCCCTACCTCGGCCATGCTCTTCGATAGCCAGCGGGGTATAAAAAGGGAGCGCCGGAGAAATCAACGGCGGCGCTTCCACCACCAATATGCGGCGGCACCGGCGACGGCCGCAACGACGGCGAGGACTTCGATAGGCGCCAGGTCGCCGGGGGTCATTTCGCGCGCTTCCTGCGGAGGAAACCGGCCACGGCGAGGGCAACCACGGATATTACGCAGACGGATATTGCGATGTTGATTGGGAACTCCCATTCCTCTAGAGGAGGGATGCCATATGCCACCACCGCAATATTGAATTCACCGGAGGCCGAGCTGGAAAATTCGCTGTGAGTCGCGAATACATCCACTCTGAAATCCATGCACTCAGGTAAAATTTCCGGGGAATGGAAGACCAGCACTGCTATCCCGACCGAATTCGTCACCGAATCTCCATCAATGGAGGGCCCCGCCTCGCTCAGTTGCGTCTCAATCGTTGCACCCTCGACTGGGTTGCCATCTTGGTCTCTGACAGTGACCGTTATCGGCGTGGATTCCCCAGCGTCTATGACCTCGGTCTCCACCTCGATCCTCATCCGGAGGAAGACCGCGCCCTCCGGCATGACCTTGATGACCGCGACCTTCGACGGCGCCGGGTCGTACTCGGTCGGACCGTCGATGTCCTTTGTGGCGGTGAGGAGCTGGATTCCGACCTTCGTGTCGTTCACCGAACCGGGAACGTACGGCGCCTTCCACTTCACCCTGACCTGGCCGTTCGCAAGGGTTGTCGAATTGTACTCCGTGAGCCCGTTCGCGAACGTTCCGTTGGCGCACTTGAGGAAGACGCGCGCCCCCTGCGCCGGGAGCCCGTCCTGGTCCTTCACGGTCGCGACGACGTCGGTCTCGGATTCGGAAGGGACTGGGGATTCGACGGAGAGGTATCCCTTCAGGCTGAACGGGCTCGGAGGGTGGATGCCCATGATTGAGCGCCATGAGAATATCGAGCCGGAGG
>DAIRED010000136.1:0-6144 GCA_036795795.1 Thermoplasmatota archaeon
GCCGCCAGCACGGACATGGCCATCATTCCGCCGCCGAGGATGTATCCTGCCTCGACTGGCAATCCGGCACCGGCCGACGCCGACTGGGTGGTGGTCACCACGACATCGGTGGCGAGGCTTGTCGTCGCATAGCCGTCGGTTGCGGTCACGGTAATCTCGCCAGCTCCGCTCAGGTTCGCCGGGGCTGAGATGGTTGCGACGCCGTTGGTCTGGTCCACCATGGCGGTGATACCTTCCGGGGTAGTCACGGCGTAGGAGAGGACGTCTCCGTCCGGGTCCACGAAGTAACCGGCAAGGTCTATCGTCGTCTGACTTCCGCCGGCGAATGTGGCCACCTGCATCCTGGAAACGAGCACCGGGGCGTCGTTCACGGGCGTGAAGGTCACGGTCAAATCTTCGTGGACCTCCGCCTCGCCGTCCGTCGCAGTCACCCTGATGGTCTCTGAGCCGTACCAGTTCTCGGGAGCGGATATTGCCAGCGACCCGGATGCATCCACCGTCGCCGAAATCGTGGCGGCCCCCGTCACCTGGTAGGACAAAGCCCCGTCGATATCGACGAAGTGCTTGTCCATCTCTACCACGGCGGTTCCGTCCTCGTTCACCGAGATGTCGCCGATTGCGGACAGCGCCACGGGGTCGTCGTTCACCGATGAAACGGTGACATCGACGGCGCACGTCGCTGAGTACTGGCCGTCGCTGGCGGTCACCACGACCGAGCCGTATCCGTTCCAGTCATCGTCCGCAGACACGTGGAGCCGGCCGTTGGACACCTCGACGGTCAGGCCGGAGCATTCGGTCTCGGCCGAGAGCGAAATGTCGCTGTCCACGTCGAAAAACAGCGAGTCCAGATACACGCTCCCCGAACCGTCCTCACGGAACGACAGGGGCTGAGCATCAGATATCAGGGAGACCGGGTCGTTGACGGATGTGACTACCGCGTACACGGAGACGCTGGACGTGTCTTCTCCGTCGTCGGCAGTCAGCGTCAGCAGCTCGACGCCGTTCCAGTCCTGAGAGGGGGTGATTTGGGCCGTGCCGTTCACCTGGTCTATGGTGACCGTGAAATTGGCGGAGCTGTTGAATGAGTACACGAGCGTGCTGTCGTCGACATCCTCGAACATCGCGAGTACATCGACATGAACGGACACGTCTTCCAATGTCTCCACTATCGTCCCGTCGAACTCGGACGATGGGACATCGTTGACGGACATGACATCCACGGGCAATTCAGCGACGACGACGAACTCGCCGTCCGTGGCTGAAACCTCGATGATGTCGGAGCCGTAGGCGTCGGGCTCTGCCACCGCGCTGAGGAAGTGGGCGTAGCTGAGCGAAGGCGTGACAATGCCCTCCTTCGAGGACACAGAATAGCCAAGCTCGCTGTCCACATCGTAGAACAGGTTGGCGACGTCCATCACGTTGAACAGAGACGTATCCTCATCGATCGTCAGGGGTCCGAAGAGCTGAGGCACGAGCCTCGGGGCGTCGTTGACCGGCAGTACGTCGGTTGCAAGGCTGATGTACGACTTGTACCAGTAGCCAGGGAGGCTGTTGATTTCGTTTTCGTCGGGGGTAGCGCATTCGTCCTTATCCGGCCTCGGCCCAATCGATTGGAACAGGAGCCCTTCCAGCGTCACCATGCCCGCGCCGTTCCAGTTGTATGGTGCGTCGATGGAGGCCGCCCACGTGCCGTCGGCCATCTCGCCGGTGGCGACATCGAGAGAGCCGGAAGAGACGCACTTCACGGAAGTCGGGGGATACGGGAAGTAATCGTCTAGCAGCTGCATGTAAGTCCTGTCCTCGTCGAAGGATATCTGCGATGCCCGACCAATCTCCGCTTCCACTTGGTCGCAAACCGCGTATTCGCCGTCAGTGGCGAAAATCGATATCTGGCCGGGTCCGCTTGCCATGGTGCCGACCTCCACGCCCATGACCCCGTCTGCGATGTATGCGGCGATGTATGGCGTCTCGACGCTGGCGAAGAACGATATGTCGCTGTCGATGTCAACGAAGTGCTCGTCCAGGTATGCGAAATTGGGTATCGTTGCCCCAGACTGAGCGTCGAGCCTCGGGAGGCTGGAGATGATTCTTGGCGGGTCGTTTACAGGCAGCACATCTACCATCAGGCTCTTTGTGACCATGAATCCGGATGATATCACCAGGTCGTCAGAAACAGCCAGCTGCTCGTCCTCCACTGGCGGGGGGCCTATGCTGATGTTGTAGTAAGCCGAGATGTCGATAGATTCCACACCATACCAGTCATCCTGGGGCAAGAGGTAAATGAATTCGTCGGTATAACTGGCTTCGATGAATTCATTGCCCTGGAACGATATGCTTTCCCAGCCCTCGTAGAAGCACTCGCTTATCCAGACGAGATAATCCTCGTCCTCGGGGATGGTCACGCTCCCGAGAGATTCGGTTGCCAACCCCGGTGCCAAGCCGCTGTTGACGCCCGTAATTAGACTGCCTGTTTCCGTCGAGCCAGCCGTGGATAAGACTGCGAGGGAGACCGCGCTCCCCGCGCACAATATCGCAGCCATCAGCAGACTCGTCACGATTTTTTGCTGTTTTTCCATGTCATTCACCTGTCGGCGCTCCTCGCGCCTTCCATGTCTCGATTGACCCCTACGGTATTTAGCGTTCCGAGCCGGCAATCGTCTGTGATTATCATCGGCCAGTGCCCGTATCCCGCGTGATAATGTGACCGCAAACCTATTTAACCCGATGGGAAATGGAAGTGGCGTTGGCAAACGTGGCGAAATACGAAGGTGTCGTTCATGAAGGGGGGTCGGCGCTCCCCGAGGTGCTAACGTCCTTCTTCGAATCGAAGGGCGGGCACTCGTTGATACTGAAGGGTTCGGCCGGCACCGGCAAGACCACCCTCGCCCTCCAGATGGTCGAGGTGATGTCTCGTACCCAGCAGACGCGCTACATATCGAGCCGCGTCTCCGACGCATCGCTGTATTCGCAGTTCCCGTGGCTGGCCGCGAAGAACCGGCAGCGGGACATCCTGAACGCCGCGAGGGCCTTCCTGAACGTGTTCCACCCCAGGTCCCGCAAACCGCAGGTCCAGGCGACGCTCCCCGGGGCGATGCTGGAAGCGTCAGCCGTGCTGCTGGCGGTGTTGAACCGCGGCAGGGGTGAGGAGTCGGCCATGGCGAGGGCCGAGCTCAGGAAGCTGGAGGGGCAGGTGGAGTCCGGGGAGATTGACGACGGGGCCGAGGCGAGCTCGGGCTCGGGAAGGATATCTGGAGACTCCATCACGTTCGACATAGGTTCAGATTTGCCGGAAATCGAGGAGGCATACGATTTCGTCGAGGCGGCGCACCCCGGCAAGTCGCTCGTCGTCTTCGACAGCATCGACGCTCTAGCGGAGAAGTACGGGATATCCCAGACGAGGCTCGTCAACACCATCCAGAAGGACGTCGTCGAGGGCGGGGGCGCCAACGTGGTTTACGTTCTCGAGACGCACGGTCCGACGATGCTGGACTACCTGGGCGATGGCGTCCTGTCCCTCTCTGCGGGGGAGCACGCGGGGCGCATGGTCCGGACGATGAGGATAGAGAAGATGCGCGGCAGGCCGGTGCCGCATCCGAACCTCAATTACAGCCTGCTGGGCGGCAGGATCCGGGTGTTCGAGCCGACGAGATTCGGCAGCGCCCCAAGGCGCAGCGCGGGCATCTGGGAGCCAGTGCCCGACCCTGATGCCGAGCGGGTGTCGTTCGGGGACGAGAGCCTGGACCGGCTGATCGGCGGACTCGCCAGGGGAAGCATCAATATACTGGAAATCGGTGCTGGCGTTCCCAACGAGGTCGTATCGATGTTGTCTGCCATGTTGGCTGCGAACTTCGTGCGTCAGGGCCGCGGCGTGGCTCACCTGCCTGAGAGCCGGGGCAACGCGTCGTCAGCGAGGGATTCGTTCTGTCGGTACATGACCGAGGCGGAGTTCCTCGAAGGGGTGAGGGTGTTCGAGATGAACCTCGTCGGGGGCGGCGAGCGCATGGGGAACGTCCTTCTCATCGAGGGCACGGACCTGGAGAACGATTTCCGCTGGGACAACATCGAGTACAACTTGCAGGAGACGGCGAAGCCGACGCTGTCGCTCATGGCGCTGGACATGCTCGAGCGCATATACGGGCCGACGGCGATGGACTCGATGAACGCCCACCTGATGTCCGTGAGGCTCACCGGCAGCGTCTTCGTCGGCACGACGTCCGGTGGCCGCGCGGCAGACACGCTGTCAGCCGCCTCGAACGTCCACCTGAAGCTAGAGCGGACCGGACCGAACGTCGTCATCTACGGCGAGAAGCCGTACACGACGCTGCACCAGATTGTCTACGAGGACTGCGCTGGAATCCCGAGGCTCAAGTTCGTCCCCGTGATGTGAGCGTCCTAGCAAGGGTGGTATCAGGCCGCGGATGGCGCCCGCGAAGGCGCAGCGGCGTGCGTCGGCATCAGGGCGCGCAGCCCAGTCGCCGGGACGAGCAGGGCGTAACCCGAGCCCATCACCATGCATAGACCGATGACGAGCCCGAACTTCACGAGCATGTCCGTAGGAACGTAGCCGAGCTCGCCAGTGACGATGATTTGCACGACCATCACATAGCCGAACATGAGGAGTGTTCCGACCTTTTCCATTCTCTGTGTCACCATTTATTTCACGACTCTACGATATTCGTCCAGAGAGTATAGTATCCTGTTCACCCGGCAATCGTCGATGAATCTAGGAAGAGAGACGCACGAGTGATATCGACAGACGATTCTTTAAATACTGATTTATACATCGATGTGCATCCAGGGGGAGGTCAAAAAGATGAACGGGGAGGACGCGGCGGCGCTGGTGACGGACAGGTATTCATCCCAGATAATCTTCGCGACGAGCGTCCGGCCAAAATGCGCCCAGGTCCTGTCCCAGCAGTATGGAATCCCCATCGCGGCCTGCTACAGGCGCATAAAGTCGCTCGAGGAGCTCGGCATCATCGAGTGCAAGGAGCGGTTCCTCAACCAGCGCGGGAAATGGGTGCGCATGTACCTTTCCAGCGTGAAAGACATGGACGTTTCCTTCGAGGACGGCAAGATGAGGGTGCGCGTGTCTTTCAAGGACGGCAGGACATCGCTGGTGGAAGGCGGACAGAACCTAGGAAATGCGGATCAGCCTCCGACCGACCTTTATCGCCCTTGAGAATCGGTCCCGATACCAGCACCGTATCCATATTCTAGGCGCAATGCGATTCACGCACAATGAAGATACATTACACGAAGATACCCGTCGACACCTTGACGACAATGCTCAAACGCCATAATGGGGATGAGCTAGAGATCCGTCTGATACCATATGACCCGCGGTCCAAAGCTGA
This sequence comes from Thermoplasmatota archaeon, assembly GCA_036795795.1. Lineage (GTDB taxonomy): Archaea > Thermoplasmatota > Thermoplasmata > SG8-5 > DAIRED01 > DAIRED01. Next base: position 5,358 of record DAIRED010000136.1, read on the forward strand.
GCGAAAACGCAGCATTGCCTGATTGGATGGCGGTCGCAACCGAAGACCCCGACCCCGCGTAAACGTCGTGGAGCCATCTGTTGGATTTTGTCGCAGCACATACAACAATCGAAATGTGAGCGGCCGCTTAGAATTTCGACTTCAGGACGACAATGCCATCTTGCCTCGTGATGTCTATGGACTGCCGTCCAGATGCGTGGTCCGTACCGCGCATCTTCAGGACCTCGATGTACTTCCTGCGCGCCCCGTCCTCCTCGAGGAGGCTGAGCAGGATGACACCGTCCGCAGCGTAGGCCGCTTCGGAGGGGTAAAGATCCCCGGGCTTGACCTCACCCGTGAGAACCGTCACAGCCTGCCAGTTCTTCAGCTTGTTCGACAGGTCGAAGAGGAAGCTCCTGTAGCTCTTCTCCATGAACTCGCCAACGACGGTTATCGGGTCGATGACGATGCGCTGCGGCATCGTCGCGGCGATGTTCTCGTCGATGAAAGAGAGGAGGTCTGCGGGCTTTCCGTTCCGCACTATCTCACCCATGTCGGCGTAGACGATTTCCTTGCCGAAGTGCCGCTTGTTGATGTACCCGAACTGGCTGGCGAACCTCAACATCCATTGGGTTGGCTCGCTGAGCGTCGTTATGAACAGGCACTGCTCGCCGGCGTTGGCCCCCGTCGTCAGGAATTTCTGGCAGAAGGTCGTCTTCCCCGTGCCGGCGCTGCCCGCCAACAGAACCACCGAGGGAAAGGGGAATCCCCCCTCGAGCATGTCGTCGAGGCCAGGTATTCCGCTCGG
>DAIRED010000137.1:0-6142 GCA_036795795.1 Thermoplasmatota archaeon
GGGCGCGCTCACAACGGCCTCCAGCGGCACGTCGCAGAAGAGCGAAATCTTGCGCTTGATGTCGTACTCGAGCGGGCGCGTGCCCCTCGCGACTATCGCGTCGGGAATGATGCCCATCTCGCGCAGTTTGCTGACCGAATGCTGGGTGGGCTTGGTCTTCTGCTCGCCGACGACGGTCATCACCGGCACCAGCGTGGTGTGGACGAAGACGCAGAACGCCTCCCCGCCGACCTCCCGCCGAAGCTGCCTGACGGCCTCGAGGAACGGCATCGACTCGATGTCGCCGACGGTTCCACCGAGCTCGACCAGCACGACGTCCGCCCCCGATTCCTTGCCAACGTCGAGAATCGTCTGCTTTATCTCGTTCGTCACGTGAGGGATAATCTGGACGGTCTTGCCGAGGTAGTCGCCGCGGCGCTCCTTCTCGATGACCGCGCGGTACGCCTTCCCGGTGGTGATGTTGTGGTTGCTCGCCAGGCTGACATCGAGGAAGCGTTCGTAGTTGCCCAGGTCGAGGTCGACCTCGCCCCCGTCGTCCAGGACGAAAACCTCCCCGTGCTGGAACGGGTTCATCGTCCCCGCGTCGCAATTCAGGTACGGGTCTATCTTGATGGCCGTTACCTTGATACCCCTCGCGCGCAGCAGCACGCCTATGGAGGAAACCGTGATGCCCTTTCCCAATCCTGACAAAACCCCGCCCGTCACTACAACGAACTTCATGCTTTCACGGGATTCGAGGAAAGCGTGGGTGGGAGATATACTTTTGGTCAGAAATGGAAAGGAAGAAAGGTTTTCGCGCCCCGCCTCACCAGGCCTTGGTCCAGGTAGTGTCAGCGCCGTTGTTGAAGACCCAGTACGCCTTGCCCTGGGCGAACGCCGTCGCGTCCGCCATCGCGAGCGTGAGGTATGTCTGGCCGCTGTTGTACTGCTCGACGAGCGTCACGCTCGGGCAGGCACCCTTCAGGTTCGCCACGGTGAATGCCGCGTCGTCGCTCGGGAAACCGACGAGGTTCCAGCCGGCCTTTAGGACGATGTTTGTCGATGTCGGCCGCGTGTACCCGGTGCCCCCGACGGTGATTATACCGTCGTTGGCGGTCGTCACGAAGAGCCACACGCCCATCGTGTTGTTCACAGCGGTGAGGTCGTTCAGCGACGACGCCCACGCGGTGTTGTATTGCTTCCAAGGGTCGGCCGGCGTGCGCGGGTTGTACCACATCACGCGAGTCCACTGGACGATGGTCCCGTTCAGGTCGGTCAGCGCCGCGGGCAGCGTCGTCGTGCCGACTATCGGCACGGAAATCAAATTCCAACCGGCGACCACAGCTATGTTCGCCCAGTACTCGGTCGACCCCGGCTCCTGCACGGCGTTGGTGTTCGTTTCGACGTTGCCTGACGCGTCTTGAGCCCTCACGACGTACCACCAGCGCGTGCTGTCCGCCTGGCCCTTGTCCACGTGGCAGTAGGTGTTGGTTCCAACGGGCACCGATGTCACGAGCGTCGTGGCGTCCCAAGGCCCGGTGTTCAAGGCTGAGCAATAGACGTTGTAGACCGAAACATCCGTCCCGGTGTGCGTCCAGTTGAGCGTGTTGTCGGCGAGGGTTCCGACAGGAACGTTGTAGTGGATGACGCACTGGGAGTAGTCCCACCGGGTCACCGCGTTTGCCGAGCTGCCGTAGAACACGCACCTCACGATTCCGCCGCTCACGTAGTTGTCTGGGTTCGTCGTGATGGACCGGGTCATCGTGTAATCGGTGTTGGCCGTGGTGAACGTCATCGTCGTCCCTATCGTGTCCCACGACGAGGCGACGGCGTTCCAGGCAAAGCACGTGTAGATGCAGCTTGCCGAGGCCGACTGGCCCTCGAAGGTCAGGTTTATCATCGTGACCGCCGACGCGGCTTGCGTGATGGTGTACCTGCACTCCCAGCCAATCTCGTCTGCGTTGCCAGGCGCCGTCCCCGCCCATCGGGTATCCTCCGAAGCAGCAATGTTCGTGTACTGCGCGTCGGTCGCCTCAGTCCGGGTGTTCGGCGTCGTCAGCTCCGCCGCGGAGCTGTCATCCATGTCCAGGTAGTACGCGTCGTGTGGGCCGGCGGCGGCGGTCGTGCCCACGTATGTGTACGTAGCCATGTTCGGTATCTGGTCCACGCCGTAGTGCTGCACGGTCAGCGCGGTCGGCGCTGCCGGCGCCGTCACATCGAGGATGTAGGGTGTCGCCTCCGGCGCTATCGTCGTCCCCGGCGGGCTCGGCTCGGTCTAACCGCCGCCGACGGCGGACGCGAGCCAGCCGTAAGTTCCAGAGCCAGCGGTTATCGTGTAGGCATAGCTTCCATCGACCGTGGCGTCGTTGCCTGCCAGGACCCACGTGTAGGGGGAGGCCGTGCTCTTTGTGTAATAGAGGTTCACGGAGGTAGGCGTTCCCGAGTTGGTGTAGGTGAGAGTCACGGTGTTGTCGTTCGTCGGGCCGCCAATCGGGCCGGTCGCCGTCGCCGTCGTGCCAGGCGTTATAGCGTTGTATATCGTTAGCGCGAAGTCTTGGCCGCCTGTGACGACCGCCGTCGGCACGTTGTAGCCGATGACTTCGATGGTGTATGTTCCGGATTGCAGGCCCGTGGTCGGGATGTACACACATTCGACGTTGTTGACATCATCCCACATATCAGCGTTCCGGTCCCAGTTTTCTGATGCCAGGTTCGTGCTGGAAGCTCCGGTCGAATGTACGGAGTAACCGTTCGAGAACGCGTTTCCGTACCATACCTGCCCGCCCGGGGCTGTTACCCTGAGGTTTAAATTGTTCACCAGGGTCGGGTTCGCAAGCGCCGTCCCCGGCGCATCCGTGTAGACCATCGTGATTTTCAAAGGCTGGGTGCTTTGATGGTAAGCCACCTGCGTGGTGTAGGTCTGCCCTGTTGCGAGTACCTGCGGGTTGTCGTAATTGAACACGTTCACGCTCGGGTTGACAATCGTTGGAAGGTACGCCCGACCCCACCCCTCGTTTCCATTGGGGATGTCCGCAGTGCCCATGTCGATGGCAGTGTTAATCATCAAGGCTTTGACCATCGCCGGCATCGGGTACGTTCCGCTGTGTCCCGCCTGCCACCAGTCAACGAGGACGGCCGCCGCGCCTGCGATGTGCGGGTTGGCCTGCGATGTCCCCGAGCACCATTCGTATCTGTTATCTCCGGAGTAGAATCCGTAAAGGTTGGGCGCCGTCGACATGTACGAGGAATGCGTGGACACGATGCCAGTTCCAGGAGCCACTACGTCCGGTTTCACCTTTGTGTCGTCATCCAGGCCTCTGCTGCTGAAGGAGATTATTGTATTGACATCGTTGCAGTCGGTGTTCGAACCCAGGAAACCGTAAGTCGTCGCGTCTAAATGGTAGCTCTCGCTGGCTCCTACTGTGATAACGTTCTTGGCACTCGCCGGTGAGCCTATCGTCCCGGCCGCCGAGCCTGCGTTTCCTGCAGCCACGGTGATAATCATCGGTTGAAGGCCCGCCGTCGACGTGGCCGAATCTCGGACATGCTGGTCGTAGTAGATGTCGTTCGCCTCGTACGCGCTGTCGCCCGGGTTTTCTCCCCAGGAGTTCGAGTGAACGTACGCCCCCGCACCGTACGCGTCTTGGAAGAAGGTGTCCCAGCCGGCCTGCGTCGTCGGTATTCCGGTCCCACTTCCAGCATCCGTGAATATCTTCTGTCCGTACAGTTTCGCGTCGGGAGCCGTTCCAGCACCGAGGTAGTAGTTGGTCGTGCCATACTTGATGCCCGTGCCGACGTTCCCGTTGGCGGCCACAATCCCTGCGCAGTGAGTGCCGTGGCCATGGCCATCCCTCCAGCTGCCAGTTCCTGAGTAATCCTTACCGCCCACGACCCGGTTGGTGTTGAAATCGATATGGCCAGCGTTTCCCGCCGCACCGCTGCTCAGCCCCGTATCCGCGACCGCCACGACCACGTTTGTGCCGTCCCATCCAGCGATGTTCGCGTAGTTGCCGTACGCCCCGTAGGGAGTGTTCGCGGCCCATATTCCGCCGGTAATCTCGCTGCTCGTCTCGTCCATGAGTGCATTTTCATCGTGCTGCCCGATGCGCACGACATCGGGCATGTTCGCGATGTCGATGATGTCCTTCGAGTCTGCAACCACGAAGAAGTCATGGGTGCCTGTCGATTCAGCGTAGGCGTAGTCCAGTACCTCCGTGGCTGCGAATATCGCGTCCACTGATTCCCGCGAGCCAGCTCCATCCATAAGTGTGACCTGGATCAGCCCTGGGGCAAGCCCTGGAGCCAACTTGTATGCCGGCTGGTAGATGCCGGTCCACTCGACGCACGACAGAACGCGCGCGGATTCCATCTCAACCGCCGAAGCCATAACGATAAAGGCGAAGTTTGGCAGGTAACCGTATACCTCGATGCCAAGTGCCGCAACGTCATCCAACCAGGCTTCGGTCACCGGTCCGATGAATTGCACGATGTGCAGCCCATCCCCGCTGTAAGAGTTTATCCTCAGTTCGTCCGGAATCGAGGGCTCGCCATATCTCGTATCGAAGGCATATGTCGTCAAGCCAATAGTGGTGGCATCCCTCATCTGCCCCACATCGTATCCGGAATCAATCACGCGTCTCGACGCATCGTCTGTTGATTCGACAAGAACGTAGGAATCGTATGTCTGCAACACCGTCAAACCCCCTCCCGCCACGGCGAAAAGGCCGCCCACATCGTTAGTGTACACGAGGTACCTTCCCTCGATGGAAACCGTCTCGACCGGTTCAGTCGAGAGGCTCAGGGGCATCAACGAGCCCACGACCATCAAAATCGCAACTGCCACGCCCACGATGATATGCTTGGCCACCCACGCACCTCCATTTCCGGACAAGTTGAAAACATTAGCCACGCCCGGTTAGCGTGTGTATGCATCTCACGGGATATTATACCTTGTATAAGGGCTATATATATTGTTTGCCGACCACCCCCCTAAAAGGAACCTCGTGGCTGACCCGGAAACGGCCGTTTCAGGTGCCGCCCGCTGCGCCGAGCAATATTGTAGATATGCTTGTAAAGGCAGCTACCGTTAAATAAACCGTCTGCTATTAAAGGGCGTGGCTCCGGGAACCGCCGAGCAACTGCTAAAGAAGGCCAGGTCGGCATTCGAGAAGCACTCCTACGACGAGGCGCTTAAAAACTGCAAGGAGGCCATCGCCGTCGTCGACAAGGAGATGGCCGGACCTGCCGCAGCCAGGATGCGCGCCGACGTCCTCCTCCTCATGGCCGACACGAAGGACATCTCCGGCGCCTGGGTCGATGCGATTCTCTACCTCGACGGTGTATCCCAAATTTCTCTCAGCCTGGGCGACAACAAGCTCGCCATCGAGTCGCTAATCCGTGCGGGCTACATCATGGGGAAGAAAGGGAAGTGGCTCGACGCGGAGAAGAAGTTCGAGAAGGCCGAGAGCCTCTCGCAGAAGCACGGAAACCACCGCCTGCTCGGGAGGGCGCTGGCTGGCCAAGGCATAGTGCGCTGGCGCCAGGGGAAGTACCTTGAAGCCATACGATACGGCGAGAAAGCCGCAGAGATAGGCAAGAGGATGAGGGACGACGAGCTCACTGGCAAGGCCATGTCCTTGATTTCCAACGTGAGGTTCGACCGCGGGGAGTACGAGGCATCCATCACCTGCAACGCGGAGGCCCTCGCGGCCTTCGAGAAGCTCAAGGACGACATCGAGATAGCCAGGCTGCTCAACAACTCCGGGGAGACCTACAAGATGATGGGCGAGCTGAAGAAGGCGCTCGAGTACTTCGACAACAGCGTCAAGGTCGCGGAGCGCTCTGGGAACAAGCGCACGATGGGCTACGCGATGACGAACCTCGCCGAGTCAAGCATCAGGCTGGGCGACGTCGCCAAGGCGAGAAAGCACGCCGCGAAGGCGGAGGACGCCTTCGCCGGCATGGAGGACAAGTACGCCCTCGCGAACCTCTCGATGGTCTGGGGGCTCATCCACGAGTCGGAAGGAAAGCACGCCGAGGCAGACGCCAGCTTCGAAAAGGGCCGCTCGACCATGGTGGAGCTAGGCATCCCCTACGACACGGGAGTCATCGCCCTCGAACACGGCCGAGCCCTCGCGAAGCGCGGCGACGGTGCCGGGGCGAA
>DAIRED010000138.1:0-6103 GCA_036795795.1 Thermoplasmatota archaeon
GCAGACTAGCATCGCTCGACCCGGAGGCGATGGCGGTTGCCGAGTACGCCTCCTGCATCGGCCGGGAGTTCCTGCTCGAGGTCGCGCTGACGGCGCCGAACACGAGCGACGCGCGCGCCTCCATCTCCCGGCTGGCGGCCGCGGGCATAATAACGTCGGAGTATGGCTCGGGCTCTTTCACCCACGCCTTGTTCCAAGTGGCGGCGTACGGCAGCATCGCGCCTAGGTGGAGGGCGGCCCACCACAAGGCAATCGGCGAGAGCATGGAGCGAGCGTTCGCCGGCCGCGAGGACGAGGCTGCTTACGACCTCGCGAGGCATTTCTCGCTATCCACCGAGCACGCCAAGGCGCTACGCCATTGCATTTCAGCGTCAGAGAAGGCGGAGAGGGCGTACGCGGCGGAGCAGGCGCTGGGCTTCCTCTCGAAAGCCCTCTCGGCGCTGCGACGGCTTGGAAGGTCTGGCGGAGCCGAGGAATCCCGTCTGTGCTACAAGTCCGGCGAGCTTTGCTCCTTGCTGGGGAAGGGCGCAGAGTCCGCCGAGTTCTTCGAGAGGGCTTCCTCCCTCTCGGGTGGCGACGCGGGGATGTGGGCCCGGTCCAGACGCAGGCTCGCCGACATCCTCGAGAGGACGGGCAAGTACGCGGAGGCGCTGGCGGAGCTGGACGCCATCGATGCCAGACTCGGTGAATCGCACCCGATAGAGCGCGGAGGGTCGCTCGTCAGCAGGAGCTTCGTCCAGATTCGCAAGAGCGATTTTGCGGCGGCGGTGGCGACCAGCGCGCGGGCCTACGACATGCTCAAGGGAATCGACAACTTCGACGCCAAGCGCGAGGCAGTCAACGCCCTGAACAACATCGCGACCGCGCACCTCTCGATGGGCGATTTCCAGAACGCGAAGAGGATGTTCGCCAGCGCACTCGGCCTGAGGGAGGCGATGGGCGATGAGCTCGGCGTCTGCGGGGCGCTGAACAACCTCTCTAACGCATGCGCCAGCATGGGGGAGCGGGAGGAGGCGCTCGGGTACCTGGCGAGGGCCAACGAGATTGCGGAGAGGCACGGGGATGTCAGGACCGTCGGCATCGTCAGCATGAACATCGGCAACCTGCACGCGGAGCAGGGGAAGTACGACCTCGCGGAAGGGTATTACAGGAAGGCACTTGCATACAGGCGCAGGGTGGGAGACCCCCGCGGCATCGCCGTCGCGCTGAACAATTTCGGCGTCGTCCAGATGGAGCGCGGCGACCTCGAAGGGGCGCTTGCGACGTACGACGAATCGCACACGATACGCTCGCGCATAGGAGACCGGGCCGGTGCGGCGCTGACCCTGCGCAACGCAGGCTGCGTGAGGCTGGAGATGGGCGACCCCCGCGGGGCTCGGGAAATCCTGGCGCGCGCAGCCGCCGAGAGCGAGGCAGTAGGGGACAAGAAGCACGCGGCGTTCTCTCTCTGCTGGCTCGCCGAGGCGCAGCTAGGGCTCGGGGATGTCGCCGGCGCGGAGGGGAGCTGCGCCAAGGCCGAATCGTTCGCATCGGGCTCGAACATCAGGGACACTGTCGAGACGGCGCGCATGGTCCGCGCGAGGATACTAGCGGCGAAGGGACTCCACGCCGAGGCCGTCGCGCTGTTCCGCGAGGCCATCGCAGCATTCGACGAAATGTCCATGCCATCTGAGGCGGCGAAGACGCGCTACAGGCTGGCGGAAGCGCTGTTCGAGAGCGGGGACGCACCGGGGGCGAGGGCAGAGCTCTCGCTCGCGGCGGAGGGATTTCAAATCCTTGGGAGTGCGCTGTGGTCGAAGAGGTGCGAGGCGGCGCTCGCCAAGGTCTCCATTTAGGGAAATCCCTTATCTCCCTCCGCGCCGACATCGTACCATGTCTTCGAAAGCCATGTTCGCCGCCGGCTGCTTCTGGGGCGTCGAGCACGAATTCAGGCAAATCCCCGGGGTGCTGGACGTCGCCGTCGGTTATTCTGGTGGAGCTGCCCCGAACCCGACCTACGAGCAGGTCTGCACGGGACGCACGGGCCACGCCGAGGCCGTCCTGGTGGAGTTCGACCCCGCGCTCGTCACATACGAATTCCTCGTGCGCCACTTCTTCTCGATTCACGACCCCACGACTCCGAACCGCCAGGGGCCGGACCGCGGGACGCAGTACCGGTCGGCCATCTTCTACTACGACGACGCGCAGAAGGCGGCTGCCGAGGCCGTCCGGCGCGAGCTGGACGACTCGCGCCGGCTCTCCCGCCCGATAGTGACGGAGGTAGTCCCGGCGGGGCCGTTCTGGCGGGCTGAAGACTACCACCAGCGCTACTTCGAGAAGAACGGGATGAGGGGGTGCCATATCTGACAGACAAAGAGGAACTGCGCAGGAAAGTCTTGCTCGAAAAGTGGACCGAGCCGCCCCACTCCGGCGAGCTGCTGCACGAGACCCGCGCGGGGAAATACGTCTGCGCTGGCTGCGGATTTGAATTGTTCTCGTCCGACGCGAAGTTCGAATCGGGCTGCGGCTGGCCGAGCTTCGACAGGGCGCTCTCGAAGGGCGCCGTCGCCAAGAAGATGGACCTGAGCCACCTCATGGTCCGGACGGAGGCGCTCTGCCCGCGCTGCGGCGGGCACCTCGGCCACCTGTTCGACGACGGGCCGACGGAGACGGGGATGAGGTACTGCGTCAACTCGCTGGCCTTGAAATTCGAGCCGGACGGGTGAATGCCTCTTGGCGGAAGGGCAATATCGCCGCGCTGGCAGGGAATGCCCTTCGGCCTATGGCTCCTCTCTTATTCGGGTCTCAGCGTCCCGGCGAAGACCTGCCATGCCAGCGCCGACTTCGCGACGAGGCTCAGGATGACGTACATTCTCTCGCCGTACAGATAGTCCGCCCACTTGCCGACCTTCTTGTACTGCAGGACCATGTTCACGGCGAAGATGTTGAAGAACACCCCCATCGAGATGAAGATGTAGTAGACGAAGTCCGGAGGACCGCCGCCGTCGCCGCCCGCGCCGAAGAGCCAGATTGCGATGACGACCCACGGTATCGCGCCGGCGATGCACCCGAAGATGAAGGTCGACCAGTCCGTCTTCTGCGTGAACTGGTTGTACTTCTCCATCTCCAGGCCGAACAGTATCATCATCATGTTGATGAAGAACGCCAGCAGGAGGGTGCCGACGTCGTAGATTCCGACGAGCATCGAGATGACCACAATCATCACCGACGAGCTCAGCGCGTACTCGTACCAGCGGTACTTGTTGACGCCCTTATTCAGCCCCTCGACGTACTTGGGGAAGAGCGCGCTCCCTATCATGAAGTGCGCCATCGACGATATGAACAGGAACGACGCCACCAGCGGGCCGATTGGAAGGTTGAAGATGACCTCGCTCGCAGGCTCGAGGTTCGGCATGCCGCCGGGCGTCCCGCCCGACACGACGTCGAGAAAGCCCCTAGTCACCGGCAGTGTGAAGTCGTTGCTCAGCGCGAGCATTATCATGCCCTGGACAAGGTGTATGACGCCCATCACCAGGTTGAAGGTCTTCAGCTTCCTGAACATCACGTCTTCTTCGGACATGAGGGAGGGATTGTCACGAGAGATATATATACTGTTCCTAAACGGTCCTGTAGATTTGACGCAAATGATATCTACACCTGGCGGGATGAGATTTCGGAGAGATGCAGATATGCCGAACGTCGTGTTGGTCGGAGAGCTAGACCTGGCGAAAATCTTCGCTTCCCTGGAGCCGTTCACCGAACGCGCTGGCTCCACAATCATGAAGACCTCCGGCGCTTACCTGGAGCGCGGCGGAAATGCCATCGTCGTCGAGGCGGCCGCCATCGAGAACGGCAAGGGGACGAACTTCCTTGTGCCGGTTTCCAAGAGGGACGACGGGCTCGTTGTGCGGCTGCACCCGTCGCTCAACGTGGAGAAGACCGACGGCGTGAAGAGGCTGCTCGCGCTCTTGGCGAAGCGCATCGTTTCGCTGAGCCCTGGGTTGGCCGTGGGGAAGACGAACCTGCAGGAATTTCTCGAAGAGGCGTGAATTGCCGCCCAGGCGACCGCGGATGGCCCGGACCGCGCTGGACGGCGAGATTTTCGAGCTCGCGTCCGGGGCGGGCCGCAAGGCGCTCGCGGCGTGGGCCGCAGACTGCGCGGAGCGGGCGCTGCCGTTCTTCGAGAGGAGGTCGCCCGACGATTGCCGCCCGCGCGAAGCGATTGCTGGGATTCGCGAGTGGGTCCGCACCGGCGTCTTCCACATGGCGGACGTGCGCGGGAAGTCGCTGGCGGCGCACGCGGCGGCGCGCTCGGTCGACGGGGCGGCGCGGTCGGCGGCTCGCGCCGCCGGGCAGGCGATGGCATCGGCGCACGCTCCGGCGCACGCGATTGCCGCTGCGATTTATGCGGCGACGGCGTTCCGGGACGGGGCGATTGCCGACGCGCGGGTGGCTGGACGAGACGATGCCTGCGCTTCCGAAGATGGCGACAGGACCGCGCTGAGGGAGCGCAAATGGCAATGCCGGAGATTGCAGCGGTTGAGTTGAGATGAGTAATCCTGAATGAATGGGAGCACTTTCGGCGCTCCCCCTCGAGGGGTTAAATACTCTCCGGGAAAATACAGTCCGATGAAGTATTCGGAACGCCGATGCAGGCACACCATCACGATGCTCACAGACCACATGGTCTTCACGCCCAAGTTCCGGGCGCCGGTGCTGGTCGGCGCGGTCGATAGAGCGTGCGACCGGGCGATACGGGACGTGTGCTCCAACATCGGCGTCACCGTGCTGGACCTGGCCGTCAACGTCGACCACGTGCACCTGTTCATCCGGTATCCTCCAGAGCTCTCTGCGTCGAAGGTGGCGGAGAAGATTAAATCCAACACGTCTCGGGCGTTGCGGGAGCGGTTCCCGGAGCTGCGGGCGTGGTGCAGGGACGCGCTGTGGGCGCCTGGATGCTACCACGGTTCCGTCGGGCAGGGTTTCGATGTGGTTGAGAGGTACATTTCCGCGCAGCGGTCGGAAGATGTTGCGCATTCGGAGCGGAGGAGGCTCGACGGAGTTGCTGGAGGCATCAGAAAATGAGGTCCGCATTTTTCGAGGGAATGCGGAAACCCTTGGTGGCTAGCCAGGTAATGGCTGAGCACCAATGGGACACCGTGTCTGCATCATACATATTTAACTCAGTTTATAAATTTTACCCTTATAAATGCCGGGGTGGCCAAGCCAGGTATGGCGATTGGCTGAGGACCAATGGGACAACCGTGTCCTCGCGGGTTCGAATCCCGTCCCCGGCGCGGCCCTGCATTTCAAGTAGTGCCTCTGAAGGCCCTGCGATAGAAATGAAGGGGGGAGGGAAATCCTTTACGGCGGAGGGCCCCAAGTCTCGCCCCCGCCCTAACGGAGGTGACGATGGCCGGGGCATATAATATGCTACAAGCCTCGTCTGTTAGGGCGGGGTATGATAGCTATTATATGCTCTTATATGTATAAGGGATTTGGATAGAATATGATGAGAACGCGTGACTTGGGGGACGACCGGCTGGATATGAAGGTTATGCGCCGACTTACAACTATTTCCTATCTCTGTATTCTTGTATCGACACTTACAATCACATTTGGAGCAATGTGTGTAGATGCAAATCCGGTTGCGCCAGGGACATCGAGTTATAATTTTGAGATTATTTATTGGATACTGGTGATTGCAATTAATTTTGTGATTGATTTAGTAGCATTTCTAATTGGTAATCGTATTTTTACTAAGATTGCATTGACATCAAAAATGCTGATATTAACAACAGTTGCTATTGCGTCTTTAGGTGTGTTGATTGATATTGGATTAACCAACATATTTTCAGGACCAGAAATGGCCGATTTTATACTTGGATTTATTGTGGCTTTTACAATACTGGGCATAGTTGATTATTTTATTGCCCATTATGTTGCCAAATTCCCAAAAGGTACGAAGCTGGTATCTCTTGCTGGATTTATGGGGGTAGTAACAAATCCATATCTTTACATCATAATCATTAAATTGTATTCTTGATTGAGGTGACGGCGCATAACCGTCTTAAGCTTAGGTCGGACACCTCCGCCGTGACCTCTATACATTTGACGAGAGGCG
>DAIRED010000139.1:0-6075 GCA_036795795.1 Thermoplasmatota archaeon
GACGGCTTTATCGGTGATCTTGTCCCCGACGAGGTTGTGCCAGCCGTCCTCGTCCTCTTTTACCACGTCGTCGCTCGTGTGCTTCCTCAGTATGTGCTCATAGGCGTTGATCAGGAAACCGGCCGTGCCGCAGGCGGGGTCGCAGATTCTATCGTTGACGTCCGGGTCGACCAATGCGACCATCATGCGGATGATGTGCCTCGGCGTGCGGAACTGGCCGTTCTTTCCGGCGGTTTTCAATTGGCTCAGCAGGTACTCGTAGATGTCCCCCTGCGTGTCGCGGTTCTGCGCGGTTATGTTCAGCTCCTCGATGATTGTTACGGCTTCTTTCAATAACGAGGCTTTGGGTATGAGGAAGACAGCGTCCTTCATGTGCCGCGAAAATAGGGTCTTCTCCCCGTCGTGGACGTTCTTGATGAACGGAAAGACCTTGTCTCTGACGTGTTCGAGCATCTGTTCCGCCGGCATGTGGCGCCAGTGCGACCAGCGGCACTCCTCCTTTCCGTCGAAGATGGAGGCGTACTTCTGCTTGGTGGCCATCGCGCGCTTCTTCTCCTGCGCGTCCTGGTCCTCCAGGCGCTTCATGAAGATGAGGTAGCTCATCTGCTCGATCGATGTCAGCGGGTTCGACAACCCGCCGCTCCAGAACTTGTCCCAGAGGGCGTCCACCTTGCTTTTTAGTTCGGGCGCGAGTCTCATTTCAGTTGCCTCCATTTCTCTATGTATTCCACTGCCTCATGGTCTCCGACCAGATGAGCGAATTTGAACTGTGGCATCTTCTGTAAAGCATCTTCGATGAATCTGATTTGCTTGGGCCTGTGCGAGCCGTATTTCTCCTTTTCCTCGCCCTCAATCACGAGTAGAAACGACACATTATTGATGACGCGCATCGATTCGCCTTTGAAGCTGAACCGGTTGCACTGGCTCACGGCGGTCGCGACGCCCAGGAGGTGCTTCGGCGCCAGCGACATCTCGATTTCGATTGCGAGGAACCGGTCGCCGTCTCTGACCAGGATGTCGGGGTCCGCCAGATGAACCTTAGGGTGCGCATCCGAAGCGTGGTAGAAATGAACGTCCACGCCCTCGACGACGTGCGACACCATCGATTCGAGGCCGTTCTTGTCCAGGTATCCGCATATCGCCTTCCGTATGGCCTCGTGCGTCCCGGATTCGCTCTTCATTTTATCTCTCCCTATGAACGGTAATATCAACCATATAATCAATAGGGGTCAATCTCATACCTTTGTTTAAATATCGCAATGGCTTGTGTAATTTCCAAATCCTTGGATCATTCGAATTGGTAGAAAAGATAACATAAATATAGTAATTATTTAATCGCTTGAGATTCCCATACTGGTTGTGTGACAAGTGAAAATGAATTATATCTGATGGAGAATCATTTGTTGATTTAACTTCGATATATTTTTTCTTCCCGTTTAATTCAAACGACATAATATCATACCCCAATGTATCGTCCACTAAGGACAATCTATTCACCTTTGAAGCCAAATCATTTCTTCCATTTATTTTCAGATACTCTTTTTCCGCTTTCACAGCTATTTCTTCACCCCGATCTCCGATTCTAGTTCTCGATTTATTTAATATATCATAATCTACCTTTTTACTGCTTTTATACGAGGCTGTTTTATTGTCTCTCTTGGTTTCTGATATAATTCCGAAATCGATAAATTCTGGCTTCACCTTTTTCATATCCGGAAATTTCTGCGCATTATAATGAGATTCCAAGCCCCTGGATAATTGCCTCTCATTTTCAACGGGCCTACCGAACCGATCATAGAGGAACTCGGAAAAAATGTAAATTGGCCACTCTTTCATAATAATATCTTGATTTTTCAAATCCAGTAATATTTGCCGCTTTTGAACCTCGTCCATATCTTCAGTATATTGTAGTTTTAATTTATCACAATAATAAGACAGATATTCGTTTGAATAAATGTTTAAATATTTCTCTGGAAAATATGTGGAAAGAATTTTACCTTTAAACATTGGAGACAATAAATTCTCCATCAAACCTTCGACATTGTCTTTTTCTGCATCGTTTAGTAAGGAAAGCAATGCCTTTTTTATGTTTTCAAATGCCTCCTCTATAGTATTTCCAAATTTAGATACAAACCTATACTTATGTGTTAAATCCGAATGGCCAACATAGGAAGTCCTTTTCCCATAATATATACCAAATTTCGGTGAGAAACTTCCATGGATATCGCCTAGCTCCATTAATCGTGTTTCAAGCCAATAACAAAAGGAATCCTTCGATTTTTTTCCAACAACATAGTCATCTATTGCCATGTCCATTAATTTACGTTTAGAGAACAACATAATAAATTTCTTTCTCTCTTTCTCTAACTTATTATAATGGTTTAATAACTCAACACGCTTATTCTCAAATTCTAATTGTTTATCCCTTAGTTCATCGATTTCAATCATACAACCAGCTCCCCTGTGAAGGCTTTCTGCATCAGCGCGTCGAAAAGGTCGTCGGCTTCTTTCTTGGATTGCGCGAATTGAGAGCGGAGCGCCTCGGTTTGGTGGACGATGGCGGCGAAATGGTGCTGGAGGGGGAGAGGGGGAAGAATAATTTGTATTGATTTAACACCTTTTTGATTAATACTAGCTTGATTTGCTACAAAGGATTTTTGAATTATCTTACTCCTCAAAGGTGGTGTGTTTAAATAAAACACTAAATATAATGAAATTATTAAATTCTGGTTTATTTTTATTCGCATCATATTGCTCTCAAATACTGTTTCTTCTTTTATCCCCTCAACCCAAACTGCTTTACCTACACCTTCTGGTTTTACAGACACCCTATTTATTAATACATCATCGTTTTGGATTGAATAATCATATAATTCTTCTCTAGTAACTTGTACCTTTCTTAAATTAGATAAATCGACTCTCAAACCACGAAATAAACATCGATTATCGATTAAATTCACTCCGGAGCCAAACATATCGGCTGATTTGTATATGCCATTGTATGGGCCTTGTATTATTAAATCACCCAATACTCGTTTCTCCCACCCCTTCTCGTTCCTCACCGGGTCCCCGAACATCTCCAGGAAGGTGCTCTTCAGGAACTCGTCCAGGCGGGCCTCCAGTTGGGCGTGGAGCTGGCGGTTCTTGTCGGCCTGGTCGAGGATGGTGACGATTTTTGTCTGCCTGGCCAAGTCAGGCTTACCGGATTTGATGGGAATGGGGATTTGAACCTTGTTTAATTGTTTAGCTGATAGATGCTTGACTGTAACGCTTGGTGTTTTGTCTTCCAACTCTTTTAATACTTTGAGTAATACTCTGTAAACATATTCTGACATTAGGTTTTTCTCTGTTACTATCAACCTACAAATCCGCTGATTTAATAGTGCCTCACCGCCTTGCCATTTCACAATGTTAAATTCTCCATCCATTCCAATCAGGATGTCATCGTTTTTTACCAAGTAGGTTTTATCAAAATCACCGCTGTAATATACGTCTGTTTTACTAGACAACAAATTTCTAGTTCTAATTAATGGCTTTCCTATTTTCTCATCGTTAAATAATTTTGAATCAAATGGAAAGCCATAATCAAACTTAACCATCTCTGCCAGTCTTACCCAATCCCATCCCTCTGGCAGCCCATTCAATCAGATACCTCCACTTCGCCGCCTTCGATTGGGAATCTTTGTGTTGTGATTCTTAAGAGGTTTACAACGTTCTCAAGAGCAACAAGAGAACATTTTTGGGAGTCAAGCCAGCCGAGGTACGGTTTCCTCTCATCTATCGCGCCAGTTTTTTTCCTCCAATATCTGATATACTTTTGTTCTTCGATTCGGTTTCTCGTTTTACTGCGCATACGTCGATGAGAATGTGCATGATAGTTGCGTGCGATTAATATCGATTCGTAAAGGGTCTTATCCGTTTTCGGAATTATTTTTTCTGCATGGTCTAGAAGCGCCTGGCAGGTAACGTCTACAATCTCTTTTGCTTTTCCAGTTTTTTCATCCGGGAGTTGCTCGACGTGTCCATCTACATACAGTCTGGCGAGTTCTTCTTCGAGGGCTGCGGCAAGGAAGATAATGCAACTATCATACAATTCCCCTTGGAATGACTGGAATGCTCTGTCTAGTTTCCACCTTACAAACGGGTCGACAGCGCCCAATCCGCGATAATATGCAGTTGTGACTCGATATGTGATGAAATCATCTCTCGATAACAATGGGCCAGAATCAGTTTCTCCGGTCATAACAACTCCCACCCCTCCGGCAGCCCCCTCAACGCCTCGCCTCCGTTTCCGCGCTCCACTCCAGCAGCTTGAGCCTCAACTCTTTCTTTGACGGCAAGTAGAGCCTGTACTCCGCGGGATAGACGTTGGTGTTCTCCGGGAGGGTCAGCTCGACCAGCGCGTCGTTCTTCGTCTTGCATAGGATGACGCCTATCGTGGGGTTTTCATCGTCCGACCGGACGTGCCTGTCAAAGTAGTTCACGTACATCTGCATCTGGCCGAGGTCCTGGTGCGCGAGGCGCCCCAGCTTGAGGTCGACGAGCACGTAGCACCTGAGCACCCGATTGTAGAATACCAGGTCCACGAAGAAGTGATCCGCGCCAAAGGTGAAACGCCTCTGCCGCCCTTCGAAGAGGAACCCTTTCCCGAGTTCCAAGAGGAAATGCTCCAGCTTGCCGATTATGGCCGTTTCCAGGTCGCGCTCGGAGTAATCGTCCCTCTCGCCCAGTCCCAGGAACTCAAGCACGTAGGGCTCCTTGAGAATGTCCTGGGGCCTCTCGACGACCTGTCCCCTCCGGGATAGGTCCCTGATGCGTTTCTTGTCCCGGCTCAGAGCAAGACGTTCGTATAGCCCGGAATCGAACTGGCGCTTCAACTCGCGCAGCGACCATCCCCCCTCCAGGGATTCGATTTCGTAGAAGGAGCGCTCGTCGGCGCATCGGATGCTTAGAAGAAAAACGTAATGGGACCAGCTCAGGGCAATAAAACCGGATTCGCTCGGATTTACCTCATGCCTGCTTGGCAATCGGTCAGACGCTGTCTGACCTTTCGACGGAAGGGGGAATCGGTCAGGCGCCGTCTGACCAATCCCGAGGCTGTATTCGAGATAGAACTGGCGCATGAGCTTCAGATTGGTCAGGGAATACCCCCGCCCAAGCTCCGCGGTGAGCTCCCGCGATAGTTCTATGAGCAGTCGCTTACCGTATTCCGCACGTTTTTTACCCTTCTGCTCTTGCTCGACTATCAGGCGCCCGACCTCGAAATTGGTCGCGACCTGGAGGGTATTTACGCCGTGTGCCGCGATGCTGCGTGCGGCGAGCACAAGCTTCCTAATCCGGTCTGCCAGAGACTTCCATTCTTCGCCCATCACTCCCACCCCTCCGGCAGCCCCTTCAACGCCTCGCCTCCGCAATCTGCTCCTCGATGAAGCGCTCCATGTCTTTCTTGCGCGGGAGTTCGAGCTTGTACACGTGCGATTTGGGGGACGGTGTCCCCCGTTTCATGGGAACAACTGTCGGCTTGGGTTGAATCCTTGGCGATTCGGGAGTCGCTGCCTCCCAAATATTCTGGTGGGCGATATCGAATTGGCCGAATCGACGCAATTTCATTTCATCATGGGATTTATGCCACGGCCCGTGGCAGTTTGTCGCCTCGGAAGTCCAGGCAAGGCAGAATGCATTCATCTCCGCTTCCCCCCAACTTTCTCCCACTTCGCGCCGCGCCCCAGCCCGTTCAGGCGTATTACTCCTTCGGCGCGCATCTTGTTCAGCACGATGCGCACCATGTCGCGGCTGGTGTTGGGGCAGTCGTTCTGGATGTCCGAGATTGAGAACGGCCGTATCCTGCGCCCGACCGCCAGGCGTATCTGCTCCGTCTTGGAGCCGCGCGCCGTCGCGACCGTCCCGACGCGCTCCTCGAAGTCCTTGTAGGCATGAATCAGCACGCCCCAGAAGTAGTTGATCCACGGCTTCGAATCGTGCTCTCCGTCGTGCCAGCCGCCGGAGGATGTCTCCAGCGTCTCGTAGTACGTCTCCTGGCTGCGCTCGAATATCCTTTCGAGGCTGATGTACTTT
>DAIRED010000140.1:0-6034 GCA_036795795.1 Thermoplasmatota archaeon
GTCGATAAAGGTCATGCCGGTTTTTTTCTTGAATAACGCAGAGAAATAATTCTGGTCCTCGTAACCAAGTGTGCTGCAGATTGAGGCGATCGCTTGATTTGATGTGCGCAGTAATCGCTTTGCGTTGTCCATGCGCAGTCGCAGGTGGTATTGCGCCGGGCCAATCCCGTGAATTGCCTTGAACCAGTGACGAAATGACGTGTACCCCACGTTAAGTTCCTGTGCCAGCTGTTTCATGTCGAAGTTCTCGGCCAGCTGCTCATTGATATACTGTTCAGCTTTTCTGATCACATGCTTTTTGAAGGCCGTTCCGGCGCCGGTTGTATTTCTCAAGGCATGTGCAATGCCGGTTGCAGTATTTATGATCGCCGGGGCGATTGTATCCAGCAGATCTTCCGGGAATCTGTTGGAAGGTCCTGTTAACCATATCGCGGCCATCGGGAATCCTTGCAGATCAAGAATGGGAGCGCTTATGCAATGGCAGCCTTCAACCTCTTCGGCGAGCCAGCGGCGGCCTCCAGGGCCGCGTACATCGTCCCGTACTTGTCGACGAGCGCGTCCCCGAACTCCTCGTAGCACGCGTCCACGGTCGTCTCGAGGCGCTGCGCCACGAACTCCATGAGCTTCTCGGACTTCTGCTCGTTCTTCCAGGTCTGTATCTTCTCGCGCTTCTGGTGGTCGTTGACCTTCTTCAAAGAAAGGTCGACGTGGCCCTTCGACGCGTCTATCTTCATGACCTTGCAGACGACGCGCTGGCCCTCGCGCACGAAGTCGCTCATGCGCTTGACCCAGCCCGAGGCTATCTCCGTGACGTGGATGAAGCCCTCTTTCCCCTGGTACTCCTCCATCGAGACGAAAGCGCCGAAATTCTTGACGCTCTTGATTGTGCAGACGACGAGCTCTTCCTCTTCTGGGAATTCGGCACCGCGTGGCATCAGCTGACCACTCCGACTACCTCGCCCCTCAGCTCCGCCTTTCCGCCCGTTGGCTTCGCGACGGAAGAGCCGCAGACGACGCAGTTGACGGGCGTGGAAGCCCTGATGAATATTATCTGCTCGTTGCCGCAGTCCTTGCACTTGACCTTGACGAATTTACCAGTGCTGCCTTCATCTGCCATCTTACTCGCCTCCGGTGAACTCGAACTTCTTGGCCCTTATGCCCGGGCGCTGGGTCGCCTTCTTGCAGACCTTGCATCGGTAGCGTATCCAGACCTTGCGCGTCGGCTTTTCGCGGCCCTCTGGCTTCGGGCGGGGGAAACCCCCGTAGCCGGACGTGACGCGGCGGAACCGCCTCTGCCCCTGCGCGAGCTCGCTGGCCTTCTTCTTCTTGACCCTCTCGATTTCCTGGACCACGTGCTTCTTGCACTTCGGGCAGTAGCCCTTGACCTGGCGCGGTAGCTTCATTTGTACACCTCGATTTGGGAATTGGGTGTAGAGGGAATCGGTATATTAAGGTATTTGAATCGACCAGGTGAAGTGATATATACCTGTGGCGCGATTACGGGCATGAGGGAAAGAGGGAGATTGCCATGCCGGACCACACAGGGGTTGGCGGGGTCGCGAAGGGGAAGCTGCTGTACCAAGAGGAGTGGGCGTCAAAGCAGCGTTTCAAGGACCGCAAGGACATCCTGATGGGCTATTTCATTGCAGGAATGGGGGTTGTGCTGATAATAATGGGCGCCTACCTTTCCATTCCATGGAATTCAAAGGGCTCGCTGGCCATCGGGATGCTTGGCGGAATCGGCGCTGTCGTAATTGTAATGGGCTACGCCCAGATGGCTAGGGAATACAAGCGGATGCCCCTCAGGATATACGAAAACGGTTTCTCTCTTCCACAAGTTCCGGTGAAGCAGGGGTTCCGCCGCGAGGAGACTTTCATCGACTGGTCCCGCCTGGACACGATATCGGTTAAAACTTATGCGTTCTACAACGTCGGTATCAAAGGAATGGTGCTGGTGTACGATCGAGGGACCGAGCTTGACCTCGGGTACGACCTCTTGCCGGACCCCATCGAGATGATGAAATTACTCCGGACGAAGGTTCCGGAAAAGATGGACAAGACGTTCGCTCCGTACGTCGGGGAGCCATCCGAGCGGCGCGTCGTGGAAAAGCCAATCCCGATGTCTCCATCGGGCTATAACTGGGCGCTGCCGATGTTGCTTGTCGTCTTCATGTTCATCATGACCGGGACGCTGTTCGGCATCGTCCACAGCTTGAGAGGGGTGCTGTTCATGATGATCCCGGTGGGACTATTCTCGGGCATGGCCTACGTTTTCATCCGTCTTTCGTTCTCTCTCGAGGAACGGGGATTCAGGGACCGGATGCAGTGCAAGGCCGAGGCGACGGCGCAAGGCATTTCCGTGACGAGAACACCGCTTGGCCGGATAATCCGCGTGACGAGGCCCGTCGTCCCATGGGACGAAATCGCTTGCGTGAGGGTCAAGCTCGACCCGATGTTCTATTCCAACGAAGCGGAATTCGAGACGGTAGCTGGGGAGAAGTATTGGGCGCCTTACCGGGTCTACCTGTCCGCCAGGGAGAACCCGACCTTTTCGGATGACGGATACACGGCCACCAACGGAAAAACATCGCCGTCGAGGGGACCGATCGTCCAGACCAACAGGCGGAACTCGGCGCTATTGATTGCCCTGATGGCCAGCTCCATCCTCATCGGCCCCATCGTCGGCGGGGCGCTCTTCTCGATGCCCGAGGCGTACATCGACATGGCGCCTGCAATCGCCCTCATCGTTTTCGTCCCGCTGATAATCATTGGCTACTGGTTCATCGCCCAGAGGAACAGAGCGTCAAACCCGTTCTTCGCCGACGACCGCGGCATCTCGATGTCCAACGCCCCCATGAACTTCACATTCATCCCGCGCAACGAGTTCATAGGCGCCTCGATGCAGAGCGATTTGATTGGTCTGCACATCGAAATCAACTGCGCCAAGGGCCGGGTCAAAGTCTCCCAGATTGTTGTGGAGAAGCTCCTCGCTGCGGGCTACCCCGTGGCAAACGTCCCGGAGAAGGCCTACCCTGCGCAAGGAGCCTCCCCGGTATCCGTGCCGACGCCCATTCCAGAAAAGCTTGGCCCGGGTAGCATGCTCCTTGAGGAGGACCACGCGACGATGAAGGCAAAAGTAGACAAGTCGCGGATGATTGGTCTGGCGTTCGTCGCCGCCGGAATCGCTGCATGCGTCGCATCAGCAGTTCTCGATGATGGTGCCGTCTGCCTGACGCCGCTGATGCGGATGATGGGCGTCGTGTTCGGCCTAATATTCGCAGCGCTGGGAATCCTGCTCGTTTGGATTGCGGCAAAGACAACCCCGATACGGATATACGAAAACGGGATGGCGTTCCCGAATCCCATGGCTCATGGGGGGGTCAACTTCGTCCCCTACGGCAAGATGCGCGCCTTCTCCGACATCGAGAACCCGATATTGGGCCCATCGATTCAGATTCACCTTGACAACAACGTAAACTACTTCATTCCCAAATCGACGCAAGGGTTCATGGAGGTGTTCCAGCAGGTGAAGGACCGGATAGGGGACCGCAAATACGACTGCGTCGAGTTCGAGGTTTTCTCATCCTCGGCTTTCTGGAAGTACGCCATCCTGCTATACGGAATCACTGTTGGAATGGGGTATGCGTGGGCGGCTATGGACCTCGTCGGCGGCACCCTGACGAAGGGCTCGGTTGGCACCTTCCTGCTCATGGGCAGCGGCGTCGCGCTCGCAGCGTGCGCCATAGCAACGTATTTCCTGGGCATGGGTCGGAGGCGTCTTCCGTTTAAAGGGAAGTTGAACGTCAGGGCGGTCGCCGCGCTCATCGTCGTGCTCTCCATCCTGTTTTGTGCAGGGCTGGTGATGAACGAGCCATCCGCGTCGACGCCTGAGATTTTCCAGGACGAAGCTCCATCATCCAGCGAGCTCTCTTCGGGCATCGTCCAGAACCAGATTATGACTATTGACGGAAACATACACGTCCCGTCCGGGGAGACGCTGAGAATCGCGAATTCAACAATCACGATGGGATGCACATTCAATAAAGAATTCTCGATTTATATCGAAGAAGGGGGGCGGCTGGAGGTCGTCGATTCCGTCATAACCGCAGACTACACCGCCTATGGTTATGGATTCGAGGTGCACGGTTCAGCGCTGTTTGAAAGGGCGGACATCTCCAGGGTGTGCGCGCCAGACGGTATCGAGAACGGCGACGGGGGATTGGAGCTCTATTCGGACAACATAGCCCTTGTGGACACCGCTGTCCACGACAACGAGAAGAACGGGGTGATGGTGGTTGGCTGCGCGCCTTTGTTCGAAGGATGCACATTCAGGGACAATGGGGACGACGCCCTCGAAATATGCGATTCGAACCCCAGAATCACTGGGTGTCTGTTCGAGGAAAACGACTATGCGCTCGTCGCCTTCGGCGACTCATTCGTCACGTTCGAAGGCAACGACGTTTGGAACAACTCGCACGGCATCTTCTTCGAGAGCACCGTGCGACACAGCGTTGTCGGGAACGATTTCAAGGGGAATGAGAACTACGCCGTAGCGGCAATAGACGCCACGGAGGCCGAGTTCGAGGATAACGTGTTCGAAGGAAATGGGGTCGACGTGGATGTCCGCGCGAGCCTTCAGGGGATGTGCACGACGGTCTATCTGCTAGGTTTCGTTGTCGCCCTGGTCGCCAACGTATTCCTGCTTCGAAAGGCCCAGGAGGCGAACGTTATCCAGGATAAGCAACACTGACCTCGGTGCCGCCTTTGCGGTTGCAGAAGGATAGTTCCCGCGTCGGCACCTGCCGTTCCGAGCGCTGCATACCATTAAGAGCTACCGACCGCTAGTGTTGCTCAGAAGGCTCCAATATGCGAAAGGGATAAATACCCCTCCGCGATAGGGGGGCCTGCGTTATGGCACCCATCCGGTGCTGGTCGCGAGCAACGGCGCACTGCCGATCGATGACCGACCCGCTCCAAGTGGTGCGACAACGGTGGAGGTTTGAGAAACCCGCGCCTGTGTCAACAGGCCGTGCCCTCTCAATCCTGACGTTCGACGAAATGGTGAGACTAGATATCTCGCCGATTTCGACCCAAAGCGTAGCTTAGCTTAGCAGGTCAATTCCGGTTGATCCTGCCGGCGGCCACCGCTATTGGAGTCCGCTTAAGACATGCGAGTCGAGAGGGGTCAAGCCCTCGGCGCACTGCTCAGTAACACGCGGATAATCTGCCCTAAGGCGGGGAATAATCTCGGGAAACTGAGGATAATACCCCATAGCCCACGGATGCTGGAACGCACCGTGGATGAAAGATTTATCGCCTTAGGATGAGTCTGCGGCCTATCAGGTTGTAGTGGGTGTAACGGACCCCCTAGCCTTCGACGGGTACGGGCTTTGAGAGAAGTTGCCCGGAGATGGGTTCTGAGACACGAACCCAGGCCCTACGGGGCGCAGCAGTTACGAAAACTTGGCAATGCGGGAAACCGCGACCAGGGGACTCCAAGTGCTAATACTTAGTATTAGCTGTTCTCCCGTCTAAAAAACAGGAGAAGTAAGGGCTGGGTAAGACGGGTGCCAGCCGCCGCGGTAATACCCGCAGCCCGAGTGGTGGTCATTATTATTGAGCCTAAAGCGTCCGTAGCCGGACTCGTAAATCCTTGGGTAAATCGGGCAGCTCAACTGTCCGAATTCCGAGGAGACTGCGAGTCTTGGGACCGGGAGAGGTTAGAGGTACTCCAGGGGTAAGGGCTAAATCTTGTAATCC
The DNA here is from genome assembly GCA_036795795.1 of Thermoplasmatota archaeon. Classification (GTDB taxonomy): domain Archaea; phylum Thermoplasmatota; class Thermoplasmata; order SG8-5; family DAIRED01; genus DAIRED01. Next base: position 5,761 of record DAIRED010000140.1, read on the forward strand.
TTGGGGGACCACCAGTGGCGAAGGCGTCTAACTAGAACGGATCCGACGGTAAGGGACGAAACCCTGGGGCGCAAACGGGATTAGATACCCCGGTAGTCCAGGGCTTAAACGCTGCAGATTTGGTGTCGGGGGTCCTACGTGGGCACCCGGTGCCGGAGAGAAGTTGTTAAATCTGCCGCTTGGGGAGTACGGTCGCAAGACTGAAACTTAAAGGAATTGGCGGGAGAGCACCGCAACGGGAGGAGCGTGCGGTTCAATTGGATTCAACGCCGGA